>NZ_LARL01000180.1:0-434 GCF_000980295.1 Odoribacter sp. N54.MGS-14
ATCAAACAGGATTAGATACCCTGGTAGTCCACACGGTAAACGATGAATACTCGCTGTTTGCGATATACTGCAAGCGGCCAAGCGAAAGCGTTAAGTATTCCACCTGGGGAGTACGCCGGCAACGGTGAAACTCAAAGGAATTGACGGGGGCCCGCACAAGCGGAGGAACATGTGGTTTAATTCGATGATACGCGAGGAACCTTACCCGGGCTTAAATTGCAGATGAATTACGGTGAAAGCCGTAAGCCGCAAGGCATCTGTGAAGGTGCTGCATGGTTGTCGTCAGCTCGTGCCGTGAGGTGTCGGCTTAAGTGCCATAACGAGCGCAACCCTTGTTGTCAGTTACTAACAGGTTCCGCTGAGGACTCTGACAAGACTGCCATCGTAAGATGTGAGGAAGGTGGGGATGACGTCAAATCAGCACGGCCCTTACG
>NZ_LARL01000181.1:0-431 GCF_000980295.1 Odoribacter sp. N54.MGS-14
TCCTGGAGGGAATCAACATCAAGACGGGACGCTATCTCATTGCGGATAGCACTGACTATCTTGTAGTTGGTTATGGGGAAGGACGGATTTATCATAATCCAGCAGAACATCTGGTAGTGTATGTTCCCGTTCAGATGTTCCACAAGCTGCCTGTCAGAGAATCCGGTGTATGCCTTCAGGACCATAAGGGCAATCTTTGCGCAGGGACTGAATATATTCCTGCGCCCCAGATGCTGGTCCGACAAGCCCACAGTCTTTGCTATATGCTCAAATGGAAATACCGAATGAAGCCTGCCAAGCTCACTCTCATGAAAACTTTTGCGGTATCTTTCCAGAATATCAAATTCTGTAAAACCCAAAGTAGGGTGAATTTCTGAAATATTTTGTACTTTTGCCATATCTTTGTTGGAAAATTTCCCCCGTTTTGGCTT
>NZ_LARL01000182.1:0-424 GCF_000980295.1 Odoribacter sp. N54.MGS-14
TAGAATTATTTTGTTACTTATTCGTCTTCGGTGTTCGTGTTTGGAGACCCGGTCGCTTCTGTCGGTCGTCTACCTTTTTCTTTCACTGACCGGCGGAACTCCTCACTACGTTCGTCAGACACCACCGGTCGGGCGTTCAGAAAAAGCAAGACGACACTCGACAGAGCTCCAATGGTCTCTAAACACGAACACCTCCGACTTACGTTATCACTGAATTGCAGACTAATCTTGATTTGAGAAATACCATTCTCCCCGAAAATAAGCCGAACAGTCCGGTTTCCTATGGCTGTAAATTTCCGCTTGTATTTTCTTTGCCGGTTAGCTCTAACGTTAGATGCAGGGTTTTATACCGGAGGACCATTGGAGCAGGAACGAGTGTCCGGTTAGGTTTTCCGAACGCCCGACCGGTGGTGTCTGACGAACG
>NZ_LARL01000138.1:0-2020 GCF_000980295.1 Odoribacter sp. N54.MGS-14
AAGGAGGTGTTCCAGCCGCACCTTCCGGTACGGCTACCTTGTTACGACTTAGCCCCAGTCACCAGTTTTACCCTAGGCCGATCCTTGCGGTTACGGACTTCAGGTACCCCCGGCTCCCATGGCTTGACGGGCGGTGTGTACAAGGCCCGGGAACGTATTCACCGCGCCATGGCTGATGCGCGATTACTAGCGAATCCAGCTTCACGGAGTCGAGTTGCAGACTCCGATCCGAACTGAGACATGGTTTGGAGATTAGCATCCTGTCACCAGGTAGCTGCCCTTTGTCCATGCCATTGTAACACGTGTGTCGCCCCGGATGTAAGGGCCGTGCTGATTTGACGTCATCCCCACCTTCCTCACAGCTTACGCTGGCAGTCTCACCAGAGTCCTCAGCTTCACCTGTTAGTAACTAGTGATAAGGGTTGCGCTCGTTATGGCACTTAAGCCGACACCTCACGGCACGAGCTGACGACAACCATGCAGCACCTCGTAATCTGCTATTGCTAGAAAGAGTGTTTCCACTCCGGTCAGACTACGTTCAAACCCGGGTAAGGTTCCTCGCGTATCATCGAATTAAACCACATGTTCCTCCGCTTGTGCGGGCCCCCGTCAATTCCTTTGAGTTTCACCGTTGCCGGCGTACTCCCCAGGTGGATTACTTAACGCTTTCGCTGTAGAGCTTACATTGTATCGCAAACTCCTAGTAATCATCGTTTACTGCGTGGACTACCAGGGTATCTAATCCTGTTTGATCCCCACGCTTTCGTGCTTCAGTGTCAGTTATGGTTTAGTAAGCTGCCTTCGCAATCGGAGTTCTGCGTGATATCTATGCATTTCACCGCTACACCACGCATTCCGCCTACCTCAAACACACTCAAGTAACCCAGTTTCAACGGCAATTTTATGGTTGAGCCACAAACTTTCACCGCTGACTTAAATCACCACCTACGCACCCTTTAAACCCAATAAATCCGGATAACGCTCGCATCCTCCGTATTACCGCGGCTGCTGGCACGGAGTTAGCCGATGCTTATTCATAGGGTACATACAAAAAAGGACACGTCCTCCACTTTATTCCCCTATAAAAGAAGTTTACAAACCATAGATCCTTCTTCCTTCACGCGACTTGGCTGGTTCAGCCTCTCGGCCATTGACCAATATTCCTCACTGCTGCCTCCCGTAGGAGTTTGGTCCGTGTCTCAGTACCAATGTGGGGGACCTTCCTCTCAGAACCCCTATCCATCGTCGGTTTGGTGGGCCGTTACCCCGCCAACTGCCTAATGGAACGCATGCCTATCTATCAGCGATGAATCTTTAACAAATATTCCCATGCGGGACCCCTGTTTTATGGGGTATTAATCCGACTTTCGCCGGGCTATCCCCCTCTGATAGGTAAGTTGCATACGCGTTACTCACCCGTGCGCCGGTCGCCATCAATCTGTATTGCTACAAATCATGCTGCCCCTCGACTTGCATGTGTTAAGCCTGTCGCTAGCGTTCATCCTGAGCCAGGATCAAACTCTTCGTTGTTGATTTTGTTTATACCTTTTGCTCAGAATCTCTATCTGTTTATTGTAGTCTTGACGGTATGTCAGTATTCCTACTACGTCTCTTGTACTACTTGTTGATATGTAATGCTTTCAAAGAACTTGCGCTATCGTTTCGATTGCGGCTGCAAAGGTAAGAACTTTTTTCTAACTAACAAACTTTTCAAGGAAAATTTTGAAAGTTTTTTTCAAAGCCCCCGGATGGTCGGATATTCGCTTAGCCTAGCTAACCTCATCCTCGCTATCACTGAAACTACCTCATCATCATGTTAACTGCCGACCTTCTCGCTCGAATGCGGGTGCAAAAGTAATTCTTCTAATACAAACTTCCAAATGATTTGAAAACTTTTTTATACGTTCCGCTCTGGATACAAATACTCTATTTAGGGATATTCAGTAAATGTTCCCACAAAATACATGGCATATGAAGATGATAGAGTATAATCACTTCATATGCCATTATTATTGTCATT
>NZ_LARL01000183.1:0-416 GCF_000980295.1 Odoribacter sp. N54.MGS-14
TCGATCTTTCGTCCTCTCCAGAAAGGAGGTGTTCCAGCCGCACCTTCCGGTACGGCTACCTTGTTACGACTTAGCCCCAGTCACCAGTTTTACCCTAGGGCGCTCCTCGCGGTTACGCACTTCAGGTACCCCCGGCTCCCATGGCTTGACGGGCGGTGTGTACAAGGCCCGGGAACGTATTCACCGCGCCGTGGCTGATGCGCGATTACTAGCGAATCCAGCTTCGTGGAGTCGGGTTGCAGACTCCAGTCCGAACTGAGAGAGGTTTTGGGGATTGGCATCCACTCGCGTGGTAGCGGCCCTCTGTACCCCCCATTGTAACACGTGTGTAGCCCCGGACGTAAGGGCCGTGCTGATTTGACGTCATCCCCACCTTCCTCACATCTTACGATGGCAGTCTTGTCAGAGTCCTCAGC
>NZ_LARL01000027.1:0-37938 GCF_000980295.1 Odoribacter sp. N54.MGS-14
ATAACAACGGTCGGCAGCAATATGCGCATAAAACCGCGGTTCTCTTTTTAAATGCAATTTCAGTACTTTCTCGTCCATAGCCACCACATCCTTATACCTCTTGTCGTCTTCCGTTCCCATCGTATAACGCTCTTCATACTTCCACCACGCCTTATCCTCTTCTATCGGCAAACCGTGTTCCGTATAATACATTTCCACCATTTTCAGACTCGGAGCCACACATCCTTTCATTTCCATATTATAATCCTCATCCGTACTATTGAAATAAGGACGGGTCCATTTCGGCCAGCCTCCATTTACAAAAGACTCATAGCGGAACATATAAATCGCCTCTGCATTCTCAAAATTCAAGGCTATAGCCGATGCTTCAATATCTTTTATCCGGTCTGTAATCTTGTCGCTCTCACTCGAAATCAGATATTTTCCTCCCCGGTTACAAATAAGTAAGGCCGAATCGACAGCCTCCGCTGCATATCTCCACTTTTCCGGATCTTTCTGCTGGCTGAACAACTTCTCGCCCTTACTATTCACAAAACCGCTATAAGCCGGGTTACCGTTGAACAAAGGCGAAGCTGCATAAAACAAGGTCATCGCCTTCAAGGCTGCAGCCGACTCCAGGCTATGGTAAGCCCACCGGCTTCTCTCTTTATCTTTCATCAAAGGCAAATCTTTCATCGCTTCATCCAAAAGGCTTACAATCTCTTCAACACAAACATCCACCGGACTTCTTTCCTTTTTCATATCCTCGGCCGGAACACCCGGATCGATATTCTCGTCCATCACAACAAAAGGTCCGTAATGACGCAAAAGCTCAAAATAATAATAGGCTTTCAAAGCCTTGATTTCAGCTACCCACAACTTCTTTTCAGCATCCGTCATATTATAAACTCCCCACACTTTTTCAAGAAAAGTATTACAATAACGGATACTGTTATACACAGCATCCCGACGCCACATATTACAGTATGGATCGAACGTACGCTGCAGACCATCCGCGATATACAAACCACTCCAGTTAAAACCGCTCTCCCGCAAATAAGTTCCCGCAACCACTTCATCCGTCCCCATATAAGCCGGATTCGAAATTACGGAAGTGGTAAACGGACTGACCCAGAAATGACAATACTTGAACCAATTCTCCGTTTGGTCCCGTTTCTCAAAGTTACTCTCGATACTTTCAATATTTCCCTCCGGTACAACATCCAAAAATGTACACCCCGGAAATAACAAGACCAAACCAATCAATAATATATTTACATATTTCATAGATAACCACCTTATATTTATATTAGAAACTAAAGTTTAACCCAACGGTATAAGTCTTTTGTATCGGATAGTTAAACGCATCCTCACCCAACTCGACATCCCAAAGCTTGAAATTGGAAATCAGGAAAGGATTGTTCGCCCGCACAAAAAACTTCATATTTTGCAGTCCCCAACGTTCCATCAATTTCTTTGGCATATTGTACGCCAACTCCAACGAAGTACATCTCAGGAAACGGCATTCCCGCATGAAATAAGTACTCTTGCGAACCTCTGTTGCATTTTTATTATACCAATCCTCCTCCGGCGAATGTTCAATCAAATTTTGGGTCGATAAACGAGGCCAGAAAGGTTTCCGGATCATATTATCTTCCGACCAGTGATCCTTATAAATAGCTGTCAACATCGCATGGTCATCCACAAAAGGAGACAATTCGCTCGGGTCCATAAAGAAAGAACGTTTCCCCGACCCCTGAAAAGCAAAACTGAACTCAAAATTACTGTAATTGACAAAACCTGAAAAGCCATAGGTCACACGCGGAGTCTCCGGAAAACCGATATAAGTCACATCATTCACATCAATCTTTCCGTCGTTATTCAAATCCCGGTAACGGATATCTCCTGGCTGGGGCGATCCTGCCTGTACCGGAGCATTTTCGATTTCCGCCTGATCCTGGAAGAGTCCGTCCGAAATATAACCGATTTTCTGCGAAATCTCTTTCCCCACCATTCTTTGCCATGCCGGCTTATTCATCGCTTCCTCGATTTCTTTATACACTACCTTATTATAAGTCAAAGTACCGTTCAGAATCACCCACAAATCTTTGTTAAAAGCATGCTGGATCTTACCCGAAAAGTCTATACCCCTCGACCGGGCCTTACCCATATTATCCAATTGTGGAAGAGCAATACCCGCATGTGCCGGAACAGAGGCACGGTAGCCAATGATATTGTGACGGATCTCCTGGTAAGCATCCAGATTAAACTCAACAACCCCTTTGAACAACTTGGTCTCCAAACCGAAATTCACCTGCTCCGCCACTTCCCACTTCAAATTCGGATTCGCATATCCCTGTACAATCCTGTAAATCGTTGGTCTGCCTCCCGGTTCCGGATTCAATACATTCGTCAAGGTACCCATCGTCTGCAAAAACAAAAAGCGGGGAACCTTAATCACTCCGTCGTTGCCTACCTTGCCATACGAAACCCGCAGCTTCAAAAAGTTCAGCCAATGGGCTGTCCCGTTCATAAAGGGTTCGCTCGATATCACATACGCCAGGCCACCTGCCGGGAATAACCCCCAACGGTTACTCTTTGCAAAACGTTCCGATGCGTTATAACCAAAACTTGCCTCTACAAAATAACGGTCTTTAAACCCATACGTTCCACGCATTGAAAACATCATGTTCCGTTGTGGCATACCTGTCAAGACATTAGACACCGGCGTAAACGTATAATCCTGAGCCTGGAACACCCCTGTCAGTGAGGTCTGATGCTCTTTCCATGCTGCCGTATGCAAAGCACGTGCCTCATACGTAACACGCGTCTCTGTCGTCGAAGCCTTGGCTGTGGGATCTATAGACAAGGCATAACTGGCACCAAAAGGAGACAAATCCTGCAACCGGTGTTTGCCTGTTTCAAAATCATAATTCAACAAAGAATATTTGAAAGGATTGGTTGTAAAACCAGTCGTATAATATCCTGCCTGTGACACAGCCACACTCCCCCGCAACTCCAACCCCTTTACCAGGCTCGATAAGTTATGGATATACTCCGCCCGATTGGTCGTAGAATAGCGAGTCCGTTCCAGATATCCTTTCTGAATCATCATATAAGGATTCTCCTGATTTGCCTCTGTCGTACCGAAACGCAGATGCGGCCACCCATAATTTTCATCTCCCGGATATAAAGGTGCAAAATCTACCGGCGAAGCATTAAACGCTAACTCATACGCCTGATTGACACTAGTCAAAGGACCATGGTATTTATCTATAGTTGTCGACGAATTAATCAATAATTTAATACCGGCTTTCAAATCAATCGTCAAATTCACACGAAAAGCCGTTTGATTATTCGTAATATTACAATCGAAGTCATTCAACTTATCTGTCTTCAACATCCCCTGATCACGGTTGTAATTCACCGAAGCATAGTACTGAATTACCTTCGAACCTCCCCGGATATTCAAACCCGCATGGTGGTTCACATTATAGTTTTTGAATAAAATCTTATACCAGTCATTCGCCGGATAAACCCAAGACGGATACTTTCCCGAGCGGGTCCGGTTGATACGTTCCACACTATATTTCGGCGTTGCCAACGGATCCCGGGTCAAAAGCGCCCGGTTATACATTTTCATATAATCCACCGGATCCACCACATCGATACGCTTTGTCGGCATTGAAAACACCGTCTCGTAACGTGCTGTCGCATACACACTCCCCTCCTGTCCTTTTTTCGTCGTCACCAAAATCACTCCGTTCGCACCACGTGCACCGTACATCGCCGTAGCCGAAGCATCCTTCATCACACTGAATGTTTCGATATCTTCCGGAGCTATACGTGCCAAATCCAGCTTCGACGATTCTACGCCATCCAACAAAATCAAGGGGTCCACATTCGCCCCTGTCTGAAACGACGTAATACCACGGATATAAAATTTCGTATTCATTTCATCTTCCGTTAAAGCCGCCGGCAATCCCCCTGTCTGCCAGCCTACCATACCGGCGATCTTACCGGCAAAACTGCTTGTCAAGTCACTGTTTGACGACTTCAGGTCCATCGGACGTACTGTCGTAATTGCCGACACGACACTCTCTTTTTTCTGTTGTCCGAAAGCCACCACCGTCACCTCTTCCAAATCCTCCGACGCCGGACTCAAAATCACGTTCAAATGTTTATTCTCCTTCACCGGCACCACTTCTGTTTTATAACCGATAAAAGATATCGTCAACACATCGTCCGGACGGGTCATCAAAGAATATTTACCGTCGACATCCGTCGCCACACCTTGTGTCGTTCCATGAATCACAACTGTAGCCCCAACCACTGGATTACCATCCTTATCCGTCACCTTGCCACTCACCGTAATCATCTCTATCTTCGCCACCTCCTGCTGTACCCGTCTCTCACGAATCGTAATCAAATCCTGCTGAATAGCATATTCCAGCCCTACCGGCGTCAATACCTGTTCCAACACCTCCCGCAGATCTAAATTACGTGCCCGCACACTCACTCTACCCTTCGATTTCACCAGCTCGCTGTTATAAAAAAAATCATACTTCGTTTGCTTTTTCAACTCGGTTATCACCTCATTCAGCGTGACATCCGTCATGTTCACCGTAACCGTCGTTCTCTCCTGAGCATGTCCCCTGTAACCAGAAACGAGACAGGTACTCCACAACAGGATTACCAGAAAAGTTTTTAAGATTAACATCCGCCTGCACACAAAATGCCCTGGCGATGCTGTGTCCTGCATTTTTTTCATAAATTTGCTGTGTTTAAATTAAAATTGAATACCTCCGTTTCTTGCAAGGATTTCCGGAGGTATCTTGAACTCCGGCAGGCAGAGGATTGATCAGATCCACTGCCTGCTTTTTCTTTTATCTCTTCCGGACCAAAATCCGGTCATTTTTCACCTCAAACACGACATCCCCCGTGTATTCCAACATTTTCACCAAATCCGCCACCGTCTCATAGCGCTGCAAGCGCCCACTGAACTTTAACCGTTTCAATTCCGGTTCTTCAAAATCCACTCCTACAGCATACCACCGTCCCAGCAACGGCATCAATTCCCCCAACTCCATCTCCTCAAATTCATAATACCCGTCTTTCCACGAGGTAAACAAATGTGTGTCCACCTTTTTATACTCAGTCTCACCCGTTCCCTTCGAATAAGCCACCTGCATTCCCGGTTCCATCACAAACAACCGACCTCCGCAAACCGCTTCTACCTTCCCCTCTACCAAAGTTGTCCTGACCCACTCCCCTTCCGGGTAAGCATTCACATTGAATACAGTCCCCAATACCTTCACCTCCACCTCCTCCGTTTTCACCACAAAGGGATGTTCCGCATCCTTTGTCACTTCCAGATAAGCTTCCCCATTCAAATACACTTCCCGGCTCCCTCCTTCAAAATGATCCGGATACCTCAACGTCGTCCCCGCATTCAAAAATACCTTGGTCCCGTCCGGCAATACAATACTATATTTTTCCCCATAAGGAACATTCAGCGTATAATACTCCGCTTTCTTCGTCTCCTGCCCTCCCAACTCTACAATCAGCGTTCTATTCTCCGTCCGCATCTCTCCGCAACTGTCCGACACCACCCTTACCTTATCGTCCCCCAATACCCGCCTCTCTCCATTCGGCAACACCAACTCTGTCCTACCCTCTACCGTTCTTCCGCCTACCACAACCACCTGTTCTCTTTCCACTCCCCGGATCGATAACCATCCTCCGATTCCCAACGCCACCACCGCAGCCGTCCCGGATATCCACCGCAATAAACGTTTCCGCCCCCGGGCCCGCCGCTCCAACCCCTTCTTCCTCCGGTCCACCAACACTCTCCACATCCCCTCCACCTCATCTTCCTGCTGTGTAAAATCCAGTCTGGCAACAGCACCGACCTTCTCCCTCACCCGCGTAAAAGCAGAATCCGTACAGACTTGCTCCCACTCCTCACTTCCCGGCTCAACCTCTCCCTCCAACAAAGCACGCAACCATCTCTTTTCCTCTTGTTCTACCATAAGTCTATTTTTTATAAAGGCTTTAACTATCTTTTCCCATCTTCTAAACAAGAAGATAGCCGATCAGGGTGAAAAGAAAAATACTTTTTTTGAAAATTATTTTTGCATCAATATAAACAATACTCCCCCAGCAGTCCACTCCCACACAAAATTTTGCCCTCCTAATTCTAATTTCAACTTCCTGTACGCCAACTTAATCTGTGTCTTCACCGTATTCACCGACACTCCCATTTTCTCCGACACTTCTTTATAACTCAACCCATCTACGCATCCCAAAATAAAAATTTCCCTGCATTTCTCCGGCAAACCATCCACCACTTTCCGCAAACGGGCATATTGCACCTCAAACTCCTCCTCCTCATCTGCCGGCACTTCTTCCCCTTCCTCCTCCGTCATTCGTTTTTCCAACAAATAACGTTCCTTCACTTTCTCATGCACCTGATAATTAAGACAAGCATTTTTCACCAAACGTAACAAATAAGGATAAATAGCCCCCGTACACTGAATCTTCCCCCGCTGTTCCCACAAAGTAATAAACGTTCCCTGCACAATATCCCTGGCTTCCTCCCGGTTATTCACAAACCCCATCGCATAAAAAAACAGCTGTTCCGCATAAGTATGAAACAGCACATCGAAAGCCTCCCAACATCCCTCCTGCACCCGCCGGAATAACATCGCTTCCTCTGTCATAGAATTACTGAAAATACCTGAACAAATATAATAATAATATGTCGGGAAAAAAAGTCCATGTTTCCGAAACAAAAATAGGAAACCGAAGGGAAAAAACAAACATGTAACTAACTTTCTTATCCAAACCTACGGTACCCCAAATTTAACCGAATCGAAATAATTTATTCACCAGGCTGTAATTTCTCTGTTCTTACTTTGCATTGAAAAATAAGGAAAATCACATTGAATAAAAAAAGAATATGAAAATTACAATTTTATTTTTAGCACTTATCGCATTAGGGTTCTCGGTAAAAGCTCAACGGATGGCTCTGGCCGATAACAAGACACATGGAACGACTGCAGCTTCAACCAGTACTCCTATACCGGCGAAAACTCCTCAATTTGTATTCACCAATTATGGGATCGACCTGAATCATGCAGACCTGAAAGAATATCCCCAGCACTTCCTCGGGGATCGGATTGCCCGCAAACTGTATGCTACTCAGAAAGTATATGTCCGCCGGCATACAGCAACGGTAGGATTCACCGATAACACGATGGAAATCTATAAACCCGCGATTTATAACTCGGTTATGAAGCTGGACAGTTATTTCAAAAAAGCAGTCCGCCGGCAGGAAATCAACGAACAAACAGCTACGGCAGAACTGTCGAAATGCCTGGATGCAGCCTTTGTCGCTTACTATGAGGAAGAAACCGGAGAGCTCGAAAAAGCCCTGAAAAAGGCCAAATCTCCTGAAGAGATATTAACTGTTTTCAATTCTATCTTAATCAAAGAATAAATCATGAACCTGACAATTTGTTTATCGGCAGCATTTCTGATTCTCAGTCATGCTGCTTTCTGTATGCCTATCCGTGGACAGGTAAAAGCAGGAAATAAAGGATTATCCCATGTCGTCATCACCGACGGAATAAATTTCACCCAGACAGACACAAAAGGGAATTTCCTACTCGACACCGACCAGGAAGCCCGTTTCGTTTACCTCCTGACCCCGGATGGATATGTGGCCGATTACCAATCGGGAACTCCTGAATTTTATCTGCCTTTAGATCCGGAAAAAGAAGATTATATCTTCCAGCTGACCGAGACAGGAAAAAGGAGTCATCATACCCTGCTAGCCATCGCGGACGTACAAACCAAAACGGATGAACAGTTCCAGCGTTTCCAGGCCCAAAGTATTCCAGACCTGAAAGAGATGATTGCAAGTTATCCCCCGGCGACACCGGTCACCGGAATCAGTCTGGGAGATATCGTCTGGGATCATTTCGAACACTTCCCGGTCTACAAAAAAGAAATGGCCCGACTAAAGATACCTTTCTATCCCGTTATCGGTAATCACGACCATGATAAGGAAATCTTGTCGGACAAAGCTTCTGCCCACACCTACGAAAAATATTTCGGTCCGACTTATTATGCTTTTCAGTTAGGAAAAGTCTATTGCATTGTACTCGACAACATCCTCTACGAGGGAAATAAAAAATATACCGAAGCCCTGACGGAGGAACAAATTCAATGGGTAGACCAACTTTTAAAGTACCTTCCGGAAAATGCTCCAATCCTCATCGCCACCCATTCCCCTTTTTATTATGCTGACCGGGGTATCATCCCCGGCGGAGAAGAATTGTTCGGTATTTTGAAAAACCACCCTGTCAGTCTGATCTCAGGGCATACCCACCTGAATTCCAACCATGAAATCAAACCCGGTATTATCGAACACAATATAGGAGCCATCTGCGGAACCTGGTGGACAGCCGATGAAAATCGTGACGGTACCCCTAACGGTTATGATGTTTTCGAAATTACAGGCTCGGAAATAGAATGGTTTTATAAATCCGTAGGCCATGAGCGCAACTGGCAATTTAAAGTATTTCCCCGGGGAACTGTGAAAGAAAAACCGAACAGCGTCATTGCCAAGGTCTGGAACTGGGATAAAAAATGGCAGGTGAAATGGTATGAAGACGGAGCCGCTAAAGGGGCAATGCAACGTTTTAACGGCTATGATCCCGATTATCTGGAATATGTCGGCCGATTGAAGACCGAGAAATATACCCAACCCCAGGAATCTTTCTTTTATTTTGAAGCTACTCCATCTGAAAAAGCCCGGGAAATCGAGATCGAAGTCACCGACCGTTTCGGACATATTTTCCCCCGGCAAAAAGTGGTACTCCTCCCCGATAAATAAACCTTCCGGACATGAAACCGGTATACTCCCACAGCCTCCGGTATAACTCATTCAACAATAAAACAGCCGGAAAACAGCACAGGGGATGGTCTGGAAAAACCGTTGTCTGACCGGCACAAAGCCGCCGGATACAGTTTGGGGAAGCTATCACTTCCCCTCCAATTTTCACAACAAAGCTACCGGTCCGGCTTTAAAAGCTGCAGGCCTACAATCTATAAGCCCCTCCGGAGGCCCTGTCCCTGTCCGAATTTTATTTCCGGTCCAGCAGCAATAACTCTTCAAGATGTGTCCGGTCATTCCAAAGCCGGGGCACTTTGTGTTGTCCTCCCAGTTTACCTTTCTCTTTAAGCCAGTCGTTGAAAAGTCCGGGACGGGCGATATGCAGGCGTAAACGCTCCAGAGATAACAACCGTTTGGCTTCATAATCGGAATTTAATTTTTGAAGTTCCTGATCCAGGATACCGGCAAAATACTCCGGATCGGCAGGAGGTGTATTGAACTCGATCAACCATTCGTGAGCGCCTTTTTTCCCTTCTTCCATAAAGACAGGAGCCGCAGTAAATTCGTAAACATCTGCGCCGGTCTCTGCACATGCCCGTTTGAGCGCCTCTGTTGCATTATCGATGATCAGTTCCTCTCCAAAAGCATTGATAAACAATTTTGTGCGACCGGTAATCCTGAACTTATACGGTTTAACCGAAGTAAATTGAATGGTATCTCCGATCATATAACGCCATAACCCTCCATTGGTCGTAATGATAAGCGCATAATTGACCCCGGTTTCCACTTCTTCCAATAATAAAGTCCGGGGTTTGGTTTTACCGAGCTCACTCATAGGGAGAAATTCATAGTAAACCCCATAGTCCAACATCAGCAACATAGAAGCATCTTCCGGATCATCCTGTAAACCGAAGAAACCTTCCGAAGCGTTGTAGGTTTCCAGATACTTCATCTTAGGATCGGGCAGAAGACGTTTGTATTGTTCCCGGTAAGGAATAAAACTAATCCCACCATGAATAAACAACTCCAGGTTAGGCCACACTTCATGCAGGTTGCTTTTTCCTGTTTTTTCTAAAATTTTATGAATGACCGTCAGAAACCAGGAAGGAACTCCTGCCAGGCAACGGACATCTTCTTTGATCGTCGTCTCACATATCTTCTCGATTTTCTCCTCCCAATTACTCATCAGCATGATAGATGAATCGGGGGTTTTCATCATATTGGCCCAAAAAGGGGTATTAGAAATCATAATGGCCGACAAATCACCGTACTGGCAATGGCTATTACTTTTAGAAACCTCGCTACTCCCCCCCAAAGCCAGAGTCTTTCCACTAAATACCTGTGCTTCCGGATAGAGCCTGTTAAAAATAGCGATGACATCTTTTCCCCCTCTGAAATGACAATTTTCAAGTACAGAAGGACTTACCGGGATGAACTTACTTTTGGCATCGGTAGTCCCCGACGATTTGGCGAACCATTTGATCTCTTCGGGCCAAAGCAAATTATTCTGCCCTTCCATAGTCCGCAGGACCAGATCCCGGATGTCTTCATAATGGACGATCGGTAAACGCTCCCGGTATTGTTCGGCAGTCAAAATAGTGTTGAAGTGATATTTCCGACCATATTCGGTGTTTGCTGCCAGAGTTAATAATTCCTGTAACGTATCCCGTTGTACTTTTATCGGATTGGCTTTGAAAAAGTCAATCTGTGCCAACCGTTTCTGGGTGAAAATACTTAATATCGAATTGATGAAAGCCATATAAAAAGTAAAAGTTTAAAAGGTAAAGGCTAAAAGCAATAAACTAAATACAAAAGAAGGGAGCAAGTTTTAATGCATAGGTTCTTATTTTAAAATTGAATTTTTAACTGTGGGTCCAATAAAGTAAAACTGATACGATGAAATTCCGTAACTCCAGCCTGTTCGATTCCTTTCCGGTGTTCCTGTGTCGGATACCCCTTGTTTTTTTTCCAATTGTAAACGGGAAAAAGAGCATGAAGGTTTTCCATATATTCGTCCCGGTGAGTTTTTGCAAGCACGGAAGCCGCTGCTATGGACATATATTTACCGTCACCTTTAACAATACAAAGGTGAGGAATATCTCTGTATTTTTTAAAACGGTTACCGTCGACAATGATGTGTCCGGGGCGTACTTTCAATTGGTCTAAAGCCCGGTGCATCGCCAGAATAGAAGCATTCAGAATATTGATCTTGTCGATTTCGTGATTATCGACACTAGCCACAGCCCAAGCCAAAGCTTCCCGTTCGATGACCGGACGGAGCCCGGCCCGTTGTTTTTCCGAAAGCTGCTTAGAGTCATTGAGCAATTCGTCGGAAAAATTATCCGGCAGGATTACGGCAGCAGCAAAAACAGGACCTGCCAGACATCCCCTCCCGGCTTCGTCACATCCGGCCTCTATACTGTGATAATCGTATTTTAGTTCTAACATAAGCAATTAAACTAAGGCATAGACGTTATAAACTTTCGCCCAATTAATTCTATCTTTGCAAAGATAATTATTTTCATTTTTTTATATTCAATTTTCAACGATTATGTGGTCGAAGGAGGAAGCAAAAGAGCTTAAAATCAATTTTTGGAATGGATTTAAACGCTATTGTTCCAAACATAAGATTTACCGGAAATGGGTGTTGACAGGAGTTAAAATCAAGTCTACCCAACTCAAATTTTATGCCGATGAACAAAAAGCTCTGGTATTGTTCCAAATCGACCATAAAAACGATTTGAGAAGATACGAAATCTACGAATGTTTTCAGTCTTACCGGAAACTCATGGCAGCGGATTGCGGGGAGGATCTGCATTGGGACGAAGATTACCTCGGCATGGGCGAACGCCCGTTAAGTGTGATTTATTTCGAATTGAAAGATGTCAATCTATACCATCCCGCGGACTGGGATAAAATATATGCTTTCTTCGCTGAAAAAATGCCGTTATTGGAACAAGCTTACTGGGAATACCGCGATCTGATCAATGAGAGGATAAAAAATAGTTGAGTCGTGACGGGTTAACGGAATCTTCACTTTTTTGTAATGATTCCGTTTTTTCTTGAATATACTTTTACACCTGTAAAAAATAATTAAAATTACTATGAAAAGTAGGTGTAAAATCAGTATGACAAAACGAATTTTTACGACTTTATGGGTCTTATGTCTTACCTGTAAGTTAGGTTTCGGGCAAGATATGGTGTTATCGGGCACCGTCAAAGATGTGCAGGGAAGTCCGATGCCCGGGGTGGCCGTCCTGATAAAAGGAACAACGCTGGGAGTGGTAACACAAAATGACGGGACTTATTCTTTATCTATGGGGCAAGCAGATAAAGACGCTGTGCTCGTTTTCAGCTTTTTAGGCTTTAAAACACAGGAATTGAAATGGAACGGCAAAACAGTGATCGATGTTACCCTGGAAGAAGAACGGCAAGAATTGGAAGGCGTAGTAGTCACAGCTTTAGGGATTAAGAGAGAAGAAAAAGGCCTGGGCTATTCCACCCAAACCGTTACTGAAAAGATGATGTCCGATGCGACACCGACCAACTGGGCTTCTGCATTGGTCGGAAAAGTAGCCGGAGCAAATATCCTGTCGACTTCTTCCGGTCCGATCTCCTCCGCCCGGATTACTTTACGCGGGGATGCTTCTTTAAATATCGACGGCAACAATGCCTTGATCGTATTGGACGGAGTGCCTTTAAACAGTCAGATGACAGGTGATGGTTCGAACTCCTACGGAGCCGGAGGTGGTGGTGACGTACCGGTAGATTACGGGAATGGCATAGCCGACATCAATCCGGATGATATCGCCAGTATCCAGGTGCTGAAAGGAGCTACCGCAGCTGCTTTATACGGAAGCCGGGCAGCCAATGGGGTGATGCTCGTGACGACGAAATCAGGCGTGAATAAAAAGAAAAAATACCTGGGAGTGACTTTTAATTCCAACTCCAGTTTCGACCGGGTATTACACTGGCCTGAATTTCAGGAAGAATACGGTCAAGGTGATTTAAAGACCAATGCTTCGGGCAAACTGTATTACTCTTACGGAGATTCTGAAGACGGAGCCGCTTCAGGCAATGTAGCTCTTTCGTTCGGGCCTAAACTGGACGGTTCGCTCTATTATCAATACGACCCCGAAACCCAACAGATGGGTACGGTCCGTACCCCATGGGTGAAGAGAAATCATCGTAAAGCATTCTGGCAAACAGGTTATACACTCGTCAACAGTATTGCGATCGACGGTTCGTCGGAAAAAAGTGCCGTTCGCCTATCGCTTACTTATACCCAAAATGAGTGGATCATGCCGAACACGGGTTTTAACCGGATCGCCGTATCGGGTTCTTTCCAAAACCAGGTAACCAATAAGTTAAGAGTTTCTGCCAAGGTCAATTATGTCAAACGGCAAAGCGACAATCTGCCGGCAACGGGATATAACAACTCCTCCATCCCTTATTTTATGATCCTGACCAATCCGAGCGTCGATGTCCGCTGGTACCAACAACGCTGGGTAAAAGGGAAAGAAGGACGGGAAATATTGCGTCCGTTCAGTCCCTGGTTGGACAATCCTTACGTTATCGCCTACGAATGTTTGAATCCGATGGAAAAACACGGTGTTGTCGCAACCGGTTCGATCATCTATGAATTTTCACCGAAATGGGAATTGATGATCCGTTCCGGTATCGACCTGAGTTTCGATACCCGCGAAATGATCCGTCCTTATGGTCTGAAGAATTTCCCAAAAGGATATTACCAGCAACAAGATGTATTCGGCTACGAAAACAATACGGACGTTCTACTTACCTACCGGAACCAATTGAGTAACAGTTTCAATCTGAGTGTATCGGTAGGAGCCAACCGGATGGACAATAAATACAAAATGCAACAGGCTTACGTAAAAGACCTGATCACTCCGGGAGTTTATAAACTGAGTAACGGAGTCGCTGCCCCAATCACCACCTTTACGGAAAGAAACAAACGGGTAAATAGTGTGTACGGCACAGCCACCTTATCGTATGCCAATAAGATCTTTCTGGATGTAACCGGACGTAACGACTGGTCGAGTACGCTCCCCTCCGGCAACAACTCTTTTTTCTATCCTTCTGTGAGTACGAGTTTTATACTTTCAGACCTATTCCGCCTACCCGAACAAATATCGTTTGCCAAGTTGAGAGCTTCCTGGGCACAGGTAGGAAATGATACCGACCCCTATAAAACAGCCAAATATTATAATACCTCTGCCTTTCCGGGATCGGCTTCCGTATCTCCCACGCTTTACAACGCCAGATTCAAACCCGAAATCTCCAATAGCATAGAGGTCGGATTGGATTGGCGGATGTTCAAGCAGCGTTTCGGACTAGATCTGGCCTTTTATAACAATATCACCCGGAATCAGATTCTCGACGTACCGATGGATCAAACGACCGGTTATACCAAAGCAACGATGAACTCCGGGAAAGTGCGCAACCGCGGTATCGAACTACAACTGGACGGAACCCCGGTAAAAACAAAAAATTTCACCTGGAATTCAACTTTTACCTGGGCGAAAAATTACAACAAGGTATTGTCCCTGGCAGCCGGTTTGACCGATGGACAGACCATTGCTTATACAGGAGGTACTAATTGTGCCCTGATTGCAAAAGTAGGTGGTTCTATCGGTGATATTTACGGTTATAAACTAAAACGGGCCCCTGACGGACAAGTTGTTTGGAAAGACGGGATCACGGCCCGGACAACCGAATTCGAATATGTAGGGAATGCCTATCCCGCCTGGAAAGCCGGTTTCTCGAACGAGTTTTCTTACAAAAATTTCCGGGTAAGCATATTGTTCGACGGTCAATGGGGAGGTATCGTTTATTCCCAGACTCACCATAAAATGACCGAACACGGAACATTGAAACATACCCTGAAATACCGGGAAAACCCCAATTTTGAAGTCGTCGGTGAAGGTGTGATGCTCGATGAACGGGGGCAGTATGTACCCAACAATGTACCGATCTCTGTATCCAAATACTACGCCGATTATTGGAGGCGTGCCAATGTAGAGACCAACTCTTTCGACGCTTCTTTCCTGAAGCTCCGGGAAGCCCGTATCGAATATACGATTCCCTCGGCGGGGTTGAATAAGATCGGTATCGAACGCCTGACCCTCGCCTTGTACGGGCGTAATCTGGCCATGTGGACAAAAGATTTCCCGGTATACGATCCGGAAGTCGCAACCCTGAATAACGGTACCATCGTTCCGGGTTCGGAAATGGGGCAATTACCTTCTACCCGAACCATGGGCTTTAATCTGACACTGAAATTCTGATCATCGTTCGTTAATATTTTAAAAATAGATTTATGTTACGAAAAAAAATAATAGGCCTATTGCTATTGGCAACCGGATGGACTGCTTGTACCCAAAACTTCGACGAGATCAATACCGATCCCAACCGACTGGAAAAAATCGACCCTTCGACTCTGATGACGCCCACCCTTTACGATTTAGCCAATTTCAATTATAACCGGGCCCATAGTTTTACCCATCATTTGATGCAGTTTATGGTCACCACCAGTACTACCGGCGGAGTACATCGTTATGCGGATTTACAGAATGCCGGAAATTCTACCTGGAATACTTATTATCTCCAGCTGACCAATATCAAAGAAATGTATGAATTGGCCGTCGGTGCAGAAAGTAAAAATTATCAGGCGGTAGCCTTGACCTTGAGAGCCTGGGTATATGCCAATCTGACCGACTGCTTCGGAGATGTTCCGATGACTGAAGCTTGCCGGGGAGACGAAGGAATCTTAACTCCGAAGTTCGATACCCAGCAAAAAGTCTACGAACAGGTATTAAGTGATCTGGAAACGGCAAATTCACTTTTCGATGAATCCGAAAGTTTATCTTCTACCGATTTATTATACGACGGGGATGTCAGGAAATGGAGAAAATTCGCCAATTCGCTGCACATGCGAAGTTTACTGAGGCTTTCGAAACGTTCGGAGATGAACAGTCTGGCCAAATTAGCGGAGATGATCGGAAATCCGGTAAAGTATCCGGTATTTGAAAACAATGCAGACGGAGCTTTATTGCCGATATCCGGCATCTCGCCGTACGACTCACCCATTAGCCGGCTCGAAGATTTTCGTTCCAATAAAGCGATGGCTTCCTTTTTTGTAAATACACTGGTGGAGTTGAACGATCCGCGTCTTCCTATTTTTATGGATGAAGCCACCAAAAACGACGGTAGCCAGGAGAAGATCGGTTATAAAGGTTATCCGAGCGGATTTGCTGCCACCGAACGATTCGATTACAATGCTTCCAATATTAATGCAACATTAGGTACGGCACCGATGAAAGTGCTTTTTATGACTTATGCCGAAGTTGAATTCATCAAAGCTGAAATGGCCTGGCGGGGACTGATCACAGACCAGGCAGCCCCCCACTACCGGAAAGCCGTAGAAGCGATAATCGAACAATGGGGAGGGGTAGTCCCCGGAGACTATTTCGACAACCCCAAAGCCACATACGACGGGACACTCGAACGGATACTACTTCAAAAACACCTGGCCGCTTTCTTCTGTGATTATCAGGCCTGGTTCGAATACCGCCGTACAGGTCTCCCGGAAATGAAACCCGGAGCAGGCATGGATAACAACAAAATGGTCCCCGTACGGTTCAACTATCCGGCCACCCTCCAACAAACCAATAAAACCAATTACGAGGCCGCAGTAAAATCGCTGGGAGGACCTGACGATATCAACACCAAAGTCTGGTGGGAAAAATAATATCGCTCAACTACACCAGAATATAGAGAAAACCGCTGACTTGCCCGAAGTTTTGGACAAATCGGCGGTTTATTCCATCGGTCAGACGAATGATACCGTACCCGATCCCTTTTTCTATTTAAAGAAAAGTAATTCCCGGTATTTCGGTAAGGGCCAGATCTCATCGTCGACGAGTAGTTCCAGCTTATCGATGTGATAACGGATTTTATCCAGATACGGTAAAACCGTAGCAGAATAAACCTGAGCCCTTTCCACTTCATTCGAAATAGAATTGTTAGCCACTTTACGGGCTTCGGTCATTTCGTCGACCAAAGTACGGATCTCTTTGATATGGGTAGAAATCTCTTTAATCGCTTTCAACTGCACTTCGCCCACTTCATTATATACATCCGGCAGGATCTCTTTCAACCCTTTCACATTCTCGATCAGGGTATTTTGATAAGTAATCGCTGTCGGGATAATATGATTCAAGGCCAGATCCCCCAATACCCGGGATTCGATCTGTAGTTTTTTCAGATAGATCTCGTTCTTGATTTCAAAACGGGCTTCCAGTTCACGTTCGGTAAAGATCCCGTTCTCTACGAACAATTTTCTGGCTTTCGGAGCCAAGTAAGCTTTGAGCGCCCCCACGCAATCACTATCGACCGACAACCCTCTCCTTTGAGCTTCTTCCTGCCATTCTTTACTATATCCGTTACCTTCAAAACGGATTTTTTTACAAGCAATGATATACTTTCTCAAGACCTGAAAAATCGCTTCGTCTTTTTTCACCCCTCTATCGATCAATGCATCGGCTTCTTTCTTAAAAGCAATCAATTGTTCAGCCACAGCGGTATTGAGTACGATCATCGCTGCACCACAATTGGCAGAAGCACCTACCGCTCTGAATTCGAAACGGTTACCGGTAAAAGCAAAAGGAGAAGTACGGTTGCGGTCGGTATTGTCCCGCATGATTTCAGGAATTTTACCGACATTCAACTTCAATTCGGTCTTTTCATCAGGACTCATCTTCTTACTGCTCACTTTCTGTTCGATTTCGTCCAGAATAGAATCGAGCTGCTGTCCCAGGAATACGGACATAATCACCGGTGGTGCCTCATCCCCTCCCAAACGGCGCTCATTTCCCAAAGAAACGATACAAGCTTTAAACAAGGCCTCCTGTTCCAATACAGCTTTTGTAGTAGCGACCAAGAAAACGAGGAATTGCATATTGGACTTCGGGTTCTTCCCCGGAGACAACAAATTCACTCCGGTATCCGTCAGTAAAGACCAATTGTTGTGTTTACCCGAACCGTTGATTCCTTTATAAGGTTTTTCATGCAACAATACCCGGAACTTATGATGTTTGGCAATCCGCTTCATCGTAGACATCAATAACTGATTATGATCCACAGCCAGGTTCGCTTCCTCGAAAATCGGTGCCAGTTCGAACTGATTCGGAGCACATTCATTGTGACGGGTTTTTGCCGGAATGCCCAGCCGATGGCACTCGTATTCGAGTTCATCCATAAAAGCATTTACCCGCTCGGGAATAGCCCCGAAATAATGATCTTCCAGCTGCTGATCTTTAGCTGCCGAATGGCCCATCAAAGTACGGCCGCACAATTTCAGGTCAGGCCGGGCATTGAACAAGGCTTCGTCGACCAGAAAATATTCCTGTTCCCATCCCAAGGTTGCCGTCACTTTTTCCACATCTTTATCGAAATACTGGCAAATGCCGACAGCTGCCTTGTCGATCAACGCCAAGGCCTTCAACATCGGCGTTTTATAATCCAGGGCTTCGCCCGTATAAGCCACGAATACCGTCGGTATACACAAGGTGTTGTTGTTGATGAAAGCAGGAGATCCCGGATCCCAGGCGGTATATCCTCTGGCTTCAAAAGTATTCCGGATACCGCCGTTCGGAAAACTCGATGCATCGGGCTCTTGCTGTACCAGCATCCGGCCGTCGAAGGCTTCTATCATACTTCCGTTTTTTTGCAAATCGATAAACCCATCGTGTTTTTCTGCCGTAGCTCCGTTCAGGGGATGAAACCAGTGAGTGTAATGGGTTGCTCCCTTTTCTACAGCCCAGGCTTTCATCGCTGCAGCAACCTGATCGGCCAGTCCCCTGTCTATCGTCCCACCTTCTATCATCACCTTTTCCAATTTCTTGAAAGCTTCTATAGACAAATACTGACGCATTTTCTCTATGGTAAGTACATCACATCCGAAAATTTCAGATACCCGTCGCCGTTTTGGGACTTCTAAAGGTTTCCGATGAGCCAGCTCTTCTAATGCCGAGAATCTTATTTTTGCCATACAATCGATAAAAGATTAATTTTTTATATAACACCATTATTTTTCAGGGGCAAAAATAGAAAATAATACTATATTTTTACACATACCCCTCAAAATTACACACAAACACTTCAATTATCGAGAGTCTACACAAAATTGCGGAACGGATCTTCAGTCCGGTGGAGCCAAAATCCCGGATATACTTAGTTTATAAAGTTTAAAAAAAGCCCACAAGGTTCAGGGAGTTCATAAACCTTATGGACTTTCGACTTATTTATCCTACTTTTGCACAAACAGATATTCTCGACTATGAAAAAAATTGCCGCAATACACGATTTGTCAGGTTATGGCCGGGCCTCCCTGACAGTCGCCATCCCCATTCTTTCTTATATGGGGTATCAGGTTTGCCCTCTCCCCACGGCTATTTTATCCGCCCACAGCGAATACAAAGATTTCCGTAGCTTCGATCTGACCGACCAGATGCAGGGGATCATCGATCATTGGAAAGAACTGGACTTACATTTCGATGCTTTGTATTCGGGTTATCTGGCATCGGAAAAACAAATGAATATCGTATCCGGATTTTTCGATGATTTCAGTCAGGACGACAATTTCATCTTAGTCGATCCTGTTTTAGGAGACCACGGTAAACTCTATCCGGGGATGGATACCGGCATGATAACAGGGATGCGCGAACTGTGTAAAAAAGCGAATGTGATCACACCCAACCTGACGGAAGCGGCCTTTCTTTTAGATACGGCGCCATCTCCTCACACCCCCCCGGCCGAAGCGATCGAATGGTGTAAAGCCCTCAGTAAACTCGGGCCGGAATATGTTATCATCACTTCGGCTCCGTCGGGAAATGAAAAAAAAGTGGCTACGCTCGCTTATAATAAGAACGACGAACGCCTGTGGCGGGTGAGCAGCGATTACGTTGCAGCCAGTTATCCGGGTACCGGTGATGCTTTCGCGAGCGTCATCACCGGTTGTCTGCTCAACGGCGACAGTTTACCCGAAGCGATCGAACGGGCTGTACACTTCATCAACATGGGAATCAAGGCGACCTTCGGATATGCCCACAATCCCTTAGACGGGATGAACCAGGAAAAAGTGCTTCACTACCTGAACGAATCCCTGCCCTATTTCACTTACGAACTATTGCCCGGATGATCAAAGCGATTATTACCGATCTGGACGGTACACTTCTTCCCAGAGGCGGGAGCATCAGTGCCGATACCCTGGAAGCCTTCCGGCTAGCCGGGAATAAAGGATGTATCCGGATCATTGCCACAGGCCGCAACCTGTATTCCGCCCTCAAAATATTACCTGCCGGTTTTCCGATAGATTATCTGGTTTTCTCTTCCGGTGCCGGTACACTACGTTGGAGCGATCGCCGATTGCTGTCGGCTCATCACCTCAGTATGTCCGAGACCCGGGAAATAGCCTCTTATCTTTGGGAATATAATATCAATTTCACCATCCAACGGGAAATCCCGGATAACCATTATTTTTATTACACAACCCTTTACCCGATACATCCCGATTACCAAAAACGCCTGGCCACCTACCGGCCTTTCGGAAGCCCGATAGAATCACCGGCCGGCATACAGGGTAAAGCCACCCAATTCGTGATGATTCTCGATGCCCTGCAATTACGGTTACTAGAAAAAATCCGTTCGGATTTAGCCGGTTATTCCGTAGTACGCTCCACTTCGCCTTTAGACAACCGGGCGATCTGGCTGGAAATTTTTGCCGGCGGTATCCATAAAGGCAATAGCTGTCAAACTCTTTTAAAAAAACTGAATATCAATTGTAAAGAGGTTGCCGGACTAGGCAATGATTATAATGATATCGATTTTCTGGATATTTGTGCCGAAGCCTATTTGGTAGCCAATGCCCCGGTTAATTTACAAAGACACTATAAATTAGTAAAATCGGACAAAGAAGAAGGATTTACAGAATTTATATCCAAAGTATTATAATTCCAGAAACGTTCCCGAAACTTTTTGTCAGAAAAAATTCACTTTATCATAGCCGAACGAACTTTTAGTTCTACCGGTAAAACTTTAGTTTTCCGATTCAGCTTCTCTGCCGAGAATCCGGAGTTTTTTGCCAGACCGAACTCAAGGTTCACCCGACTATGACAAAAGGAACCAGCCTATAATACTTTCCCTTCCACTAACAACCGCTCCATATCTTTTTGCAGTTTAAACGCTTCTTCCCGTGCACGTACGGCAAAATTTTCTGTACGGTCGGCAAAAATAATGCCCCGGGAAGAGTTGACAATCAAACCACAATGTGCATTCATTCCATATTTTGCCACTTCTTCGAGACTTCCGCCCTGAGCTCCGACTCCCGGCACCAACAGAAAATGATCGGGCACGATCCGGCGGATTCCGGCCAGCATCTCGGCTTTTGTCGCTCCGACAACGTACATCATATTCCGGGCATTCCCCCAGTCCTGTGATTTTTCGAGTACCTTTTCATACAATTTCATCCCTTCGCTTTCAAAAAACTGGAAGTCATAAGCTCCTTTATTGGAAGTCAAGGCCAGAAGTACAACCCACTTTCCCTCATATTGCAGGAAAGGAGTCACCGAATCTTCTCCCATATAGGGAGCCACCGTGATCGAATCGAAAGCAAGAGTTTCCAGAAAAGCTTTGGCATACATCTGCGAAGTATTTCCGATATCCCCCCGCTTAGCATCCGCAATAGTAAAAATATCCGGGTAACTCGTCCGGATATAGTGTATAGTCTTCTCCAGACTTTTCCATCCTTCGACACCCCGGCTTTCATAAAAAGCGATATTGGGTTTATAGGCGATAGCCACCTCGGCCGTCGCATCGATAACGGCTTTATTAAATTCAAAAACAGGATCTTCCAACTGTAGCAAATGCGGGGGAATCTTAGCGATATCCGAGTCTAAGCCGACACAAAGGAAGGATTTCTTTGCCTTTATCTGTTCAAATAATTGATTATAATCCATATGATTTAATTGTAAATGATAAATCGTACATTTCTACAGTCCGCTTTCTTTCAAACGCTCGGTATTTTCTTCGATCTGCAGTTTTTCGATAATCTCGTCGATTTCGCCGTCCATCACAGCCTGTAAATTATAAAGTGTAAAGTTGATCCGGTGATCGGTTACCCGTCCTTGCGGATAATTATAGGTACGGATTTTAGCAGAACGGTCACCTGTACTGACCATCGTCTTGCGTTTAGCCGAAATGTCGTCGATGTATTTCTGATGTTCTTTATCATAGATAAAAGTACGCAAACGGGAAAGTGCCCTTTCTTTATTCTTCGGTTGATCCCGGGTTTCGGTACATTCGATCAGGATTTCTTCGGCCACACCGGTATTGGGATTTTGCCAGACATACCGCAGCCGGACACCGGATTCCACTTTATTCACATTCTGTCCTCCTGCTCCTCCCGAACGGAAAGTATCCCATTTGATCGCCCCCTCGTTGATTTCCACTTCAAAAGCCTCGGCTTCGGGCAATACCGCCACGGTAGCTGCCGAAGTATGCACCCGTCCCTGTGTCTCCGTAGCAGGAACCCGTTGCACCCGGTGCACTCCCGATTCATATTTCATAATGCCGTACACACCTTTACCGGTAACACTGGCCACGATTTCTTTGTATCCTCCGGCAGTCCCTTCATTGGCATTGGTCACCTCGACTTTCCACCCTTTACGTTCACAGAATTTTGCGTACATCCGGAATAGATCGCCGGCAAACAGACAGGCTTCATCTCCTCCCGTTCCTCCCCGGATCTCGAGTATAACATTCTTACTATCGTCCGGATCTGCGGGTACCAGCAACAACTTCAATTCCTGCTCCATACCCGGCAATTTATCTTCCAGCTCTTCGATCTCCATTTCAGCCATTTCGCGAAGTTCTTTATCCTCTTCGTGCAGCAGAATATCTTTCGATTCCTCGACACTAAGCAGGGCCGCCTTAAACTTATCGGCAGTTCGGGTGATTGTCTCCAACTCCTTATACTCCTTGGTCAACCTCACATAGCGCTCCATGTCCTGAATCACTTCAGGATCGGTGATCAACTGTCCGATCTCCTTAAAACGGATATAATAAGTCTCTAATTTTTCTAATAACGGATGATTCATTTACCCTTTTTTATGATTTGGCACAAAAGTAAGAAATAGTTTAGAAAGTTCATAAAGTTTAGAAAGCCAACCCGATTTTTCATTTATGCTTCGGATCTGCAGATGCTGAGATCCACATCAGCCGCATATGATCTACCGTCTCTACCAGAGGATAGAAATGAAAATCCGGATAAAGGCTGAGTATCCTGGCGTTCGAATATCGTGAACAATGTTGAGACGACCGGGCAGTCTCACGGGTAAAAGCAGGCTTAGATCCGGAAAGGTATCCCCAACAGGCCAGCATCCTCCATACCAGTTCGGTCATCCAGGGTGCAAGATTCCACCAGGGAGGCTGTACTCCATTCACCCGGGCTATAGCTGTAAAAAGTTCCTGATAAGTATAATTTCCTCCATTCAACACAAAACGTTCCCCACTCACCAAAGGATCTTCACACAACCGGATCATCAATTCGCACACATCCCGGACATCCACATATCCGGTCATGCCCCGCGTATAAAAAGGAATTCCTTTAGCAGCGGTAAAAAACAATCGTGCACTACTGCGATGCCACATACCCGCCCCCAGAATCACCGACGGACATACGATAACTGCATTCAATCCATAACCGATATATTTCCGGATCAGTTTTTCAGCAGCCGTTTTACTTTGAGAATAAACCGAATGCTCTCTACCGGCGATAACAGGTGTATCCTCGTCGATCAAATCTTCCGGTTGCCGGGCATCACCAAGGGCTGCGATCGAACTGACATAACAAAGCCTCACCTGATATTCCAGACACAGAGCCGCCACGTTTTCAGTCCCTTGCAGGTTGGTATTCATCAGATGCATCCGATCCGTCCCCGAAAAAGACACCACAGCAGCACAGTGATAAACATAGTCAGCCCGCCGGACATATTCGGCCAGCCCCTCCTTTTGCACCACATCCCCTTCGACCCAATTGATCGTGTTCCAATATTTTTCACCATCAGGATACTGTAAAAATACAGCCCGGGAATCTTCCAGCCGGCTCTGTTTTCTACGCAATGCCGAAACCGAATGGCCTGAAACAGCCAAAAAATACAATAAATGGCTACCCAATAATCCGGTTGCACCTGTCACAAAAACCATACGTTTACTTATTTGAATAATCGAGCCGACGACTCAACAACTATACCGACCAATGAAAACGAACCGACTTTTCCAAATGTTCGTTCAGACTATAATAAACGGGACAAGTCTGTGCCACCCGCTCCAAAACAATCCGGTCTTTGGCAGAATAAGCTTTCGCAGGCATAAAAATATCGATTCCGATTCTTACAATACGCCGGGGCTCTGTCCCCATAGTCTTCGTTATCTCCATCTCTGTACCTTCCAGATCGATGTTATGCTGACCGGCATAAATCCCCATGGTAGTCAATATACAAGAACCTAAAGCAGCAGCACACAAATCGGTGGGTGAAAAAGCTTCCCCTTTACCACAATTATCGACCGGAGCGTCGGTCATCATCTTCGTACCGCTCGCCACATGTTCACACTCCACGCGGAGTTGTCCCAAATATTTTGCTTTCATTGTCGCCATAACACATTCTTTTTATATTATTACTGAAATTAGTCTAATCCAATCCTTATCTTTTTAACGAATCCTTCATTAAATCGTTATTCTTTCTATTCAAACACCTGAATCGCTTCCTTTACATGTTCAATCTTTAAATCAGGCCCGATCACCAAAATCAAATCGAAGCGCACCTCAGCCCGAATCCCTTTCGCTTTAATATAGGCATCCGTCGCTATACGGATATTTCTTCTCTTGCGGTAATCCAACAGTTCCTCGGGATGTTCTTCCGGCAAATCACGGGTTTTCACCTCTACAACCACCAACAGATCCCCTTTCAGGCAAATAACATCCAATTCCCGGTGTTTTAACCTCCAGTTGCGTTCTAAAACAACATACCCCTCCCGCACCAAATATTCAACCGCCTTCTCCTCTCCTTTCCGCCCCAAATCATTATGAGCTGCCATGATTTATTTTACTTTTTCCAAATATAAACAAAAAAACAATACCGTCTTCTCTTTCATTTACAAAAGAGTACAAATTCAAATTTAGCCAAACGCTTTTTGATTTGTGAACAAAAATGACTACCTTTGTAAGGTTTTTGGGAAAAAGTAGTTATGGCGAAGAAAAAGATTCTTTTTATATCTCAAGAGATCATGCCTTATTTACCTGAATCGGAAATGGCCCATATCGGCCGTTACTTACCTCAGGGGATTCAGGAAAAAGGCAAAGAAATCAGGACATTCATGCCGCGTTATGGATGTATTAACGAAAGACGTAACCAGCTTCACGAAGTGATTCGCCTGTCGGGAATGAATTTGATCATCAATGACACAGACCACCCGTTGATTATCAAGGTAGCCTCTATCCAATCTGCCCGGATGCAGGTATATTTTATCGACAATGAAGACTATTTTCAACGGAAACATGTGATTACCGATGAAAAAGGGTCTTTCTTCCCGGACAATGACGAACGGGCGATCTTTTTTACCAGAGGAGTATTCGAAACGGTAAAAAAATTAAGATGGGCTCCGGACCTGATCTATTGCCAGGGCTGGTTCACCGCTTTAGTGCCTCTGTATCTGAAAAAGGAATACAACGAAGATCCGATATTCGCTCATTCTAAAGTAGTATATTCTACCTATAATGACCAGTTCGGTGGCACCTTAGACCAGGATTTTCAAAAGAAAGTATTGAGTGAAAATATTACTTCGGAAGATGTACGTATCCTGAGCGAACCGACCCATACGAACGTCAATAAACTGGCTTTCGATTATTCGGATGGAATTATTTTCAATAGCTCTAATGTCGATCCGGAACTAAAGGCTTATGCGACACAAAGCGGTAAACCGGTGACAGAATATACCACTCCGGAAGAATACATCGAAAATTACGCCACCTTCTTCGATCAGATTCTGGAAAGTCCGGCAAAAAAATAATTTTATCAGTTATAAAAATAGGGAAACGATCGTTTCCCCATTTTTACCTTCTTTTTATTTCTTCATCAACGCTTGTTGCCATTTCCAGGCATTGGCCAGAGTTTCTTCGATAGGAACTTCGGCTTTCCATCCCAATTCCTGATTAGCCAGGGTAGTATCTGCCCATACTTTCTCGATATCTCCGGCCCGTCGTCCTACGATTTTGTAGTTTACTTTTTCGCCGGTAGCTTTTTCAAAAGCTTTGATCAAACCCAATACCGAAAGCCCGTTTCCTGTTCCGATATTGAAATATTCGTAATTGGCTTTATTTTTTCCGTCGAGTAAACGCCGGATAGCCACAACGTGAGCTTTCGCCAAATCGACCACATCGATATAATCCCGGATCGGAGAACCGTCGGGCGTATTGTAATCATCCCCGAAGACACTCAATTGCGGACGGATACCTGCCACCGTCTGGGTCAGGAAAGGAATCAGGTTATTCGGTACACCGTTAGGCAATTCCCCGATCAGAGCAGAAGGATGAGCACCGATCGGATTGAAATAACGCAGTGCCAATAAGTTCATGCCAGACTCTACTTTCGCAAAGTCCCGCATAATATCTTCACACATCGCTTTTGTATTTCCATAAGGAGATTCGGCTTGTTTACGGGGTGTTTGTTCGGTAACCGGCAAAACATCGGCTTGTCCATACACCGTACAGGAAGAGGAGAAGACGAGATTCTTTACTCCGAACTCACGCATTCCGGCAATGACGTTCATTAATGAATTCAGGTTATTCCGGTAATATTCCAAAGGTTTCTGCACCGATTCGCCCACAGCCTTCAAAGCGGCAAAATGGATAACCGCTTTTATATCCTGATGCCGGCGAAAGAAATCGCGCACCTGTTCTCCTTCTGTCAGATCGATCTGTTCAAACTCAGGCCGGATGCCTGTAATCTTTTCAATTCCGTCTAATACGCCGATATTGGAATTACACAAATTATCCACAATAACGACATCATATCCATTCTGTTGCAACTCCACCACGGTATGCGAACCGATATAGCCGGTCCCCCCTGTTACAAAAATCTTCATAAGGCTAAAAATTTATTGTTTTATTCTGTATTTCATGCAAAGTAAGTAATAAAATATTAAAATTGGTCGCTTCAACAGGGTGAAATTAATTTTTTCGGGTTATTGGCGGATATCCGTTTTTTTCTTACTTTTGTACTATGCATAAATTTATTGAATACATATCCGATTTGCTATTTTTACACGATTGCGTAATCATTCCGGACTTCGGGGGATTTATCTGCAACTATAAAAGTGCTTATATCGACGACGAGAGTGGTTTGATTTGCCCACCCTCTAAGGATATTTTATTCAACCGTAACCTGACCCACAATGACGGATTGTTGGTCAGTTGGATTGCCGGCAAAGAAAATATCAGCTATGAGAAGGCTACTTCCCAGCTGATGCTTTTCTGCGAAGACCTGAAAATTCGGCTAAACCAACGACAACGGATCGCTTTCGGAGACATCGGTGTATTTTTTACAGACCGCCGTTTTAATATCATTTTCGAACCCGGAAAACATAATTTTTTTGCAGAAACCTTAGGAATGGAGCCACTTCCAGTGGTGAAGGTCGGTTTATCCGATAAAATAAAACCCGCCGTATCGGGTACCAGCAGGTCAACCCAAAACCCGGATATTCCCAAATATATCAATTTAGAATCTTCCGGTAATATTCTGCACCGTCTTTTGAAATATGCTCTAGGAGCGACAGCTATCGCAGGTATCGTCATCATTACCCAACTGGATTTCTTCCACACGGCTTCCGATCCGAACCGGGATGTGAATAGTTCCGGCGTACAACCGGTCATTCCTGCTATTCAGTCATCTGCATCCGGAAAAATCACTTGTAACAAAGTAATTTCCCCTTCGCAAGACTACGTTGACTACGATCCGGTCAACGATTTGAAGTGGTAATTTTTATCAAAGCCTCTACGACAGAAAAAAGGATATATAGGGGGATGATAAAAATGAGAATCCCCTTTCCCCAAATACCTGCCGATATAATCAAACATATAAAATAGCAATAACGAATCTTATTCTCCCGCCAGCCGAATCCCGAAATCTTCAACGAAAACATCGGTAATTCACTGATCAAAAGAATAGACAGGATAAAGGCACTGCTTGCCAATACCCCCGGCTTTCCGAACAAGGTCATATAGAGTTCCGGAGTATAATAACTTCCGAAAACCAGGCATACCCAAAACAATGCATTAGCAGGCGTAGGCATACCGATAAACGAAGTGGCCTGACGTACATCGAGATTAAATTTAGCCAAGCGGTAAGCCGAGAAAGGAGCGATCACGACCGGCATGACAGCTGTAATCTGCTGTCCCAGCGTCCAGGTGGCAAAATGCAGGAAATCACCTCCCGGTAATTCTCTAACGATCAGAAAATACGCCAGAATAGCAGGAGCAACCCCGAAACTGACCATATCGGCCAGCGAATCGAGTTCTTTCCCTATCTCCGACTTGACATGCAACAGACGGGCGGTCATCCCGTCGAAAAAATCGAAAACCATCCCCACCAGGATCAGGATAGCAGCAGCGGTCAACAGTCCGTACATAGCCAGAAAGATAGCCAGCGTACCGGAAATAACATTCATACAAGTGATCAGGTTGGGGATTTGTTTTCTCATAACTAATATATTAATAATTTCAATCGATATTTCCGTAAAAACGTAAAGTCAACTCAGGATTGGCAGGTGCATTACTAATCACACTGATTAAACAAGTCACCTTCCCGGCATCGGCTCCTGATTTCGTATTCACCTTCAAAGCAGCCGCTTCTCCCGGTTTCAGTTCCTTCCGGGTCATTTCGACAGTTACCCGCTCATCGTTGGAATATATACGATGAATCGTCAAAGGAGTTTGGCCGGTATTTTTTATCTGATAAGTACAGGAAACCACTTGAGCAGCAGGAGTATGCCCGAAGTTATGATATCGTTTGTCCGCTTCAATCCGAGGGGCTGTCGCCGGATCGATATTTTTAAAGTCTTCTTCGATGAAGACCGAAACCGGCAAGGTGTATTTTTTCCCCTCGACCACCATCGTCACCTGCTCTTTATTCAATCCATATTCACCGTTCATCGCCGTATTATAGGCCGCCTTGATCGTCGCTTTCCCTTTATCGGGAATAGGCTGAGGCTCGATAGCCATTTTAATATAAGCCGGTAAGTCCGTAAAAGAAACGGCAACTGATTTACCGGCATTGTTGAAAACTCCCACAGACATACTTTTTACCTCTCCTTTGTGCACTTTCATCAAAGAGATATGCTCCAAAGGCAAACGTAAACCGGAAGCCAGCTCATAAGGATAATCATCGAGCACTGTCCGGGCTTTCCCCTCGACTGTACCTTTAATCTTCAGTTCCACTACGGTCGGTTTAGCATTCGAATATACCGTTATTGTCTTATCGAAAAATCCCGGCCGGTCTTTCGGATCGAAAGTAGCCTTCACAAACCCTTTCTGTCCGGGTAAAACCGGTTGTTTACTCCACTGCGGAGAAGTACAGCCACACGAAGATTCTACATTTTTGATCAATATCGGAGCAGTCCCGGCATTCACAAACTCAAAATCATAAGAAACAGCTCCATTCACTTCCTTAATCGTCCCGAAATCATGTGCCCGGTTACTGAAGTTGATCACTGCTTGCGAAAAAGTTGCCAAAGAGGCAAACAGAAAAACAATCGATAAAAGCACTTTCATATCACAAAAATTAGCATAAAACAACATACACTCACTCAAAAATATACATACATCAAATTCTCTTTTCTTTTATGAATTCGGAGTACGAAAATAATTCTTTTTACCGAGGATTTCGATGATTCAAGAATAAATTTTAACTTCGTTAGCTCAAAACCACCTGAAAATATAGTTTGAATTGTAAATAAAGCTTTATGATAAATATACCCCCTGAGCTGCTCACGAATGCCCGAATGCATTATACCTATTTGCACGAACATCCGGAACTAAGCTTTGCAGAAGAACAAACTGCAGCCTATATCCGCCGTATTCTCGATCGGCTGCAAATTCAATATACCGATGCAGGCCCGACAGGGATCATCGGTTTTCTGCCCGGTAGAGACACTTCCCGGACAATTGCCTTACGGGCAGACTTCGACGCCCTGCCGATCTCCGAAAAGGAAGATCATCCTCTTATTTCCCGTAAGCCGGGCATTATGCATGCCTGTGGGCACGATCTGCACACGGCCGTCTTATTGGGAACGGCAGAAATACTGGCCACCCGGTCACTGCCCTTTAACCTGATGTTCATCTTCCAACACGGAGAAGAGGTTTTGCCCGGCGGAGCCCGGGATATCATCGGAAATGTTTTTTTTCAAACCCACCTTCCGGAGTGGATCATCGCTTTACATGCAGAACCGGACCTTCCGGTCGGCCAACTCGGTATCTGTCCGGGTCAATATATGGCCTCGGGAGATGAGATATCCATCACCTTGCAAGGTCCGGGCGGACACGCGGCCTTACCCGACCACTCGACAGACCTGATCCTGATCGCTTCCCATATCGTCGTGGCTCTCCAGCAGATTACCAGCCGGAATGCCTCCCCCTTCCTTCCTACCGTCCTGACTTTCGGTAATTTCAGATGCCACAGCATGATGAACATCATCCCCAAAGAAGTCCGGCTAGAAGGGACTTTCCGCACTTTCGACGAAACCTGGCGCCAGGAGGCTAAAACCCGTATCCGCCGGATAACCACAGCTATTGCCGAAAGTATGGGAGCCCAACCGGCGATAGAAATAACCGATGGCTATCCCTGCCTCTATAACCAACCGGAAAAAGCAGAGCAAGCGATCGGCATATTAAAAACAGAATTCGGAGAAAAGCAGGTAATCCGGTTGGGCCGGCGCATGACCACAGAAGATTTCGCCCGTTACAGTCAGCTCCTCCCTGCAACATTCATCCGCTTGGGCGTAAGTTCGACTACCCACCCGGCGGGGAAACTGCATACACCCGAATTCTTCCCGGACTTAACTGCACTGGAAACCGGCATCCGTACTTTATGTTCGCTCATTCTTAATAACGATTAACTATGCCCAAATTTCTGATCATCCGTTTTAGCTCGATAGGCGATATCATTCAATGTATGGGAATCATCGACGGTATCCGAGAACACTTTCCCGATGCAGAAATCCATTGGATCGCCCGAAAAGATATGTCTTCTTTCCTGGCCATGGACAAGCGCATCGGTAAGATATGGGCTTTCGATAAAGCACTCGGCCTTAAAGGCCTGTTAAAAATCGCCCGGCAACTCCGGGAGGAGCATTACGATTATATTTATGACGCCCATAGTAATATCCGGTCTAATATCTTAAGACTAAAATTATTACCCTGGTGGAGCAAAGGTCCGCATTTCACCCTGCGTAGCAAAGAACGCTGGAAAAGGTTTTTACTTTTCAATTGGGGTATCAACCGGTTTCCCTGGCCTTTCCGGGGTGTCGTTTCTTACCGGAAACCACTTTTAAAATGGGGGATCGACCGTTTCCCGGATACTTATGACGACTGGTATTTCCCGGAAAATTTCCCGGAAAAGCTGAATTCCCGTATACAGGCCCATACGATTACCCTTGTCCCTTCTGCCAACTGGATAAAGAAAAGATGGCCGGTCGAACATTGGAAAAAGCTGATCACCTTACTATCGGAATATCACTTTCTGATCCTGGCGGGTCCGGGCGATACCTTCTGCGAAGAAATCAGGACCGAAGCTCCTGAACGGGTAGAAAACCTGGCAGGTAAAACAACTTTATTGGAATCCTGCTACCTCATTCACCGTTCCCATATCGTCGTCAGCGCCGACACCGGTTTCATGCATGCCGCCGATCTCTTCCGAATCCCGACGCTGGCCCTTATCGGCCCGACCGCTTTCGGTTTTCCCACCGGTCCGACCGCCGAGATATTCGAGACCGCCTTGTCGTGCCGGCCATGTACGAAAGATGGAAGCGGGAAATGTAAAAAAGGTGTTTATCAACAATGTATGGTAGATATCCGCCCGGAAACCATCGCAACCCGTATCCGGCAACTCCTGCCTATAAAGTGACAGGAGAGGCCGTCCGCATTTTTATCCGCATCCGGGTTTTGCGTTTTTTCAGGGTTTCCAAAGTCAGCCCCATAATCCGAGCCATGGTTTTATTATCCAATTGCATTTCACACATCAGTAATAACAACACATCCTGAGTAGAAAATCCGGCGTATTTATCCAATAAATCCCGGACATATTCTTTTTTATTGTGACTAAAAATCTCGATCAGTTCCCTAAAATACAATTCTTTCTGCTTCTTGACCAGATTCATATACTTGTCATAAAACTCGGGAATTTTCAAATTTATTTTATACTCCAGCATCAGATAACCGACATCCATCGCCGTATTGATATTAGCCAACTGTACCATATCCCGGAGCGGAATCACTACCCTGCCTTTATCCTGAACTTCCTTTTGCCGTTTCCGTTTTTTCTTCATCCAATACCACACTCCGGCTATACTCCCTTCCCCCACGACAAATCCAATCAAAATCCACACCCAAATCATAGACGATACCAATTTGAAATTATGCTCTTACAATATCCAATATAATGAAAAATTCCGTACCGATCCCTACTTCGCTCACAAAACCGATCTCTCCGCCCATACTTTCGATAATCCGTTTACAGATAGCCAACCCCAATCCCATGCCACTGGATTTGGTGGTAAAATTCGGCTGAAAGATTTTCTCCCGAAGATTTTCCGGTATGCCTTGCCCATTATCGCGGATACGGATTTCCACTTTCCCCTCTTTTTTACGGACTGTGATCCTGATAACTCCCTGCCGGTCTTCGGGGATACTCTGTTCTGCGTTTTTCAACAGGTTGATCAACACCCGCCTCATCTGTTCCCTGTCGGCCAATATCCGGATCCCTTCCTCCACATCACATTCCAATTCTTCTGTATTATTTTTGAAAAGCAACGAGCAGTTGCGCACCAACTCATCTACTTCGAAAGTCTCATTATGTGCCTCGGACATCTTGGCAAAATCAGAGAAAGCAGAAGCAATGGCAGCCATATTATCGATTTGCTCGATCAACATGCCGGAAACGGCTCTGAAACGTTCCTTAAACTTCTCCGTATCTTCCATCTGCAAAGAACGCAGCATAAACTGGATATTCAACTTCATCGGAGTCAGCGGATTTTTAATTTCATGAGCAATCTGCCGCGCCATTTCACGCCAAGCACTCTCTCTTTCCGATTTTGCCAGCTGCACAATACTTTCATCCAGCTTATCCACCATATTGTTATATTCTTCCACCAAGCGGCCGACTTCATCGGCATGGTTATAAACAATTTTCTCATTTTTCCCTCCGACATGCATTTTCTTCAATTTATCGTTCAGCATCTGTAAAGGCCGGGTAACACGTTCCGCCACCAAACCGGATAAAATAAAGGCCAAGACCATCATCACAATAGCAATATTCACCATGATGACTACCATAATAATAATATCCAGATTCAGTTCATCATTTTGAGCGAAATAAGGAATATTCAGTATATAGGATTTTCCATTGTCCAATACCAGCGGCATATAAGCCGACATATAAGTCAGTTCGCCCACTTTCCCGTTTGCGATATAACTGGTCACCCCGAGCTTTTCGATCTGTTTCAAGGCTTCGGGATCAACCAAAGTACCCTCGAATCCATATTCAAAAATTTCCGGGCGCGAAGTAGCTATCAATTTCCCTTGTCTGGAGTAAATATTGATATCGATCAGCAATAACTCGGACATATCGGATAGCCGGACCGTAACTTCGGGACATTTACGGGCATCCACACAAGGCAGGCGTTCCAATTCTTTATTAACATATTTCAGCAATTCGATCGCCTTAGCATTATGCCGCCCTTTAAAACTCACAGTATTCATATAAATACTCAAGGCTGTCAGGATAACAAAAAGGATAAAAATCAAAGATATAATACTGTTTTTTATCCGGGCCCTCAATGTACCTCGCCTGAAATTGATATTCCGGTTGACATTAAAAAACAAACCATAGGAAGAAATCAATATACAAACGAAGAAAGCATACAACACATTCATGTAATAAAGAGCGAAAGTATTCTCATGCAAACTGATGACCAAAGTACTATTGTTGTCCACAGGAATCAGCATATGCGAATATTTGTCTTTATTGAACAGGTCGAAATTACGGGCATCTTTACCGAATGCCGATAATTTTTTATAATACACAAAATTTCCCGAAGAAGACACCAACTCCCCGTAGCTATATTTAGCATAAGAGTAAAAATAACCGTCCTCTTTCCCATCGGCAGATTTACGGGACAGGATTTGCGGATACCCTACGCCTTCGTCATCCTTAACTGCATCGAAACGGAGATAAAGATTGACTTCCCCGAAACGATATCGCCCGATATAAGTGACATATCCATCGAAAACACCGATGGAATAGAAACCGGAGTCGTCGATCCGGTGCCCGTTTTTATGTATAATCCATTCGAAATACTCCCGGCATCCCCATTGTTCGCGGGTATCGGTCAGCCAAAGACTGTCACCGGCACGGCAAAAAGTGATTTCGCAAGAATAATTATATCCTCTCAAATCCAATAGCTCTCCACTCAACAAAGCTTCTGCCTCCTGTTCCTCACCAACCTCGATCCATCCTTTCAGTTCCTCCGAACCGCGTATGGCCCGATCGATCTCCACCAACCGCTTTTCGAAATTATAATCCCTTTCTTCTATCAGCTCGGTGGCATAGTTCATGCGCTGGCGTTGTTCTTTATAGCTTTCATATTTTTTAGTCACCATCACCACATAGATAGACAATAAAAATATGACAAGGATATAAATACTTCTTTGTATATCCCGCTTCAATAAATACCTGTTAATAGCCAGTAAAACCGTAACGATCCAGATAAAAAAACAATCCCAGAAGTTCGTATATAAACTGAACATATAACTGACCAGACTCAACAGGACACACATATAAGTGACGACTTTAATCACCGTTATGAACGACATCATGTGCCAGAAAACAGAAACAGCGCCATAGATAGTGATCACAATCACCAATCCTCCCATAATAATCGCGACAAACGAAAGAATAGAAGAGAGCCCCACATGTACCAACTGCGCGATATTCAAATGAATATCCATATTTTCCACCACCAGATCGATAGAAAAATTGAAGAAATCGACATATAGAAAAATCAGAAAAATAATCCCACCTGTGAAAAGGTAACGATAATGCAACAGTTTCTCATCCTGGTAATTAATCCGGATATTCGACAAAGTGATATAACAAACCTGAAAAATACAGAAGGTGATCAATAATAAATCACCGATAGAAGTAATGAATATTTTTTTAGAAAATGTCTCATCGAAAATCGGCAGGCGATAAATGATAGAAGGCAGACGAAAGACTTGCATAAAATAGCGCAAGCCAGCCAGAAGTAATATAAATCCGGCAAAATAAAGGAGTTGTCTTTTCCAGCAATCCGTATGTTTCAATACCAGGTCGTACACATAAAACAAACTCAGGAAAAACAGCAGATAGAAAGAAAGCAACAGATAATTGGAAGCCCGTTCTTTGTAATGATCGCCATAAACGATAAAAAACAAGCCCATACCATCCTTATCGGTGATCAAATGTCCCTGTTCGACGGTGACTGTAGAGATTTCCACCTGCCCGATATTCTCTTCACTAATATTCAGAAACTTTCCGAAATTATTTTTAATGTATTTACCGGTATAGGGATAGTCGTCTTTGATCCGCAATAAGGCATAATAATCGATATCTTTATATCTTTTCCTCCGGATTTCGTAATAGGTATTTCCAATCTTCGTAAAATTTCTCCCACTGGTCAGCAATTCGGATAAATGCCGATCTCCGATAATTTCGTTCGTCCAAAAGAAAACCCTGCCCTCCCGAATCCCGACAAAGATAAGATCCTCCTCCCATTCCTCGGAGTCGATATCTACGCTGTCTCTAAAAGTCGCCAATAAATGATCCGCTTTGCGTTCCTGTTCATGCAAACGGCTTTCGAAGCGTTCCACCCAGGTATTCTCATCCTGCCGATAGAAAAGATATTCCGTCAGCGCTGTCGCCATCAGCAACAACACAGCACCAAACAAAACGATAAACGCCTTCCGCTTCATATGCTCATTTATTCTACTTCCCGGTTTTATTCATGATGATAAGGCTCTCCCTTCATAATGGTCATCGCCCGATAAATCTGCTCGGCAAAAATCATCCGGACCATCTGATGCGAGAAAGTCATTTTCGATAAAGACAGCAGCTCATCAGCCTTTCGATAGACCGCTTCCGAAAAACCATAAGGCCCTCCGATCACAAAAACCAACCGCTTTATCCCATTCAGCATCTTTTGTGCCAGAAAAACAGAAAATTCGCCGGAACCGTACTGTTTTCCCCGTTCATCCAGCAAAATCACATAATCGGTCGGCAAGAATTGTTCCAATAGCAACAAACCTTCTTTCTCCTTTTGCAATGCCTCACTCATATGTTTGGTATTCTTGACATCCGGCAAGACTTTCATCTCATACCCCACATATTTCCTCAACCGTTTTTCGTATTCTTCAATTCCCGCCCGAATATAATCCGCATCTGTTTTCCCAATAACCAGCAAACAAATTTTCATAGTTCTCTAAATCTACCCGATAAAACATTCCAACCCACCGACCAAGCCATTTCCATCCAACGAAAATAACATTTTTTTCCTACATCTTTTGTATAAAACAGAAATTTATCCCTATATTTGCACCCGTCAAAAGATTCGCGGTTTTTTGGTGCATGAAAAATGCAGGTCCCATAGCTCAGTTGGTTAGAGCACCTGACTCATAATCAGGGAGTCCTTGGTTCAAGCCCAAGTGGGACCACAAAAATAAAATCCAATCATCTAAAAATCAGATGAGTGGATTTTTAATTATACATATTTGTGAAACATGAAACGAAAATAAGCGGCTCTAACCAGCCGCTTATACACACAATAAAGACAGATGATCAGTTTCCGGAGGGTTGTTTGGTCAAGAATCAATTTTCATAGAAAATTTCATATTCATATTTTTCCCCATCTTCATCTATAATGGCTTTGGTAATGTAATTATCTTTTACTTCATATTTAAAAGAAACTGAATATTCGTATTTTCCATCTTCATCATCTATCCCACTTACTTTTACTTTCTCTGGCAGATAAACAGAACGTTTTCCGGTAATATCATAAAGGAAAAGGTCTTCAATATTTTCAAAGTAATCCGCAAGAATTATTCCAAACAAGTCTAAATTCAAATTGTTAAGTTGTTGATCATATGTAAAATCAAGCAACGCATATACATTATCAAATTCCTCATCTATCCATTTATATTGAGTCAATTTGCCTCCAACGTAAATAAAATTTTCCGTGGTCGGATATTCACTTTCAATAATACCTTTTATTTGACTTAAATAATCTCCCCCATATTCGAAGGCAAATTCATCGAATTCTTCATAAATGGGATAGGTCTTTTTGTAATGCTTGGCTTTCCCGTTTTCTAACGTATATGTTTCGGTCTGTTTATTACCTCCAATTTCTTTAATTATCAATTGGTTAGAAGAATAGGTACATGTTGACATATAAGGTTCTGTTTCTCCGTCTTCGGTCACCTTTAAAGATACAATTCGTCCTTTGTCATCATAAGAAAATTCATAGATATTTTTTCCTATACCCTTAAGTGCATCCTCATCTTCAAAAGATTCAATTATTTTACTGATTTTTTTCGGCAGGATTTCAACATCACTACTTTTTTCCTCAAAAGTCATTTCCCCAAGTTCATATTCTTTACTATTTTCTTTCAAAAGCAC
>NZ_LARL01000137.1:0-1999 GCF_000980295.1 Odoribacter sp. N54.MGS-14
CCAGATCGTTACACCATTCGTGCAGGTCGGAACTTACCCGACAAGGAATTTCGCTACCTTAGGACCGTTATAGTTACGGCCGCCGTTTACCGGGGCTTCAATTCAAACCTTCGAGTTACCTCTGAGCTCTCCTCTTAACCTTCCGGCACCGGGCAGGTGTCAGGCCATATACATCTTCTTGCGAATTAGCATAGCCATGTGTTTTTGGTAAACAGTCGCCTGGGCCTATTATCTGCGGCTCTTTCACAAGAGCGTCCTTTATCCCGAAGTTACAGGACCATTTTGCCTAGTTCCTTAACCATGAATCTCTCGAGCGCCTTAGTATTTTCTACCTGATCACGTGTGTCCGTTTACAGTACGGATGATCATTACCTGAAGCTTAGCAGGTTTTCTTGGCAGTCAGCTTACCTGCATTATCCGCGCAACCGAAGCATTGCGGTACTATCACCTTTCATCTCTACCGGCGTGCTTCACTACCGGTATCAAAGAATACGGGTTTCAACGTACTATTCCGTCAGTACGCAGCAGTGTCACCTCTGCGTCGCTGCATCGCAGTTATGATCAGTACAGGAATATTAACCTGTTTACCATCGGGATCGCCACTCGGCTTACCCTTAGGATCCGACTTACCCCCGGATGATTGACATTGCCGGGGAATCCTTGATCTTTCGGCGTGCGGGGTTCTCACCCGCATTATCGTTACTTATGCCTACATTTGCTTTTCCATCCGCTCCACAATACCTCACGGTACTGCTTCTATGCTGAATGGAATGCTCTCCTACCGATTGTATCATCTACAATCCCATAGCTTCGGTTATATGCTTATGCCCGCGTATTATCCATGCAGGACCGCTCGACTAGTGAGCTGTTACGCACTCTTTAAATGAATGGCTGCTTCCAAGCCAACATCCTAGCTGTCTAAGCAGTCCCACCCCGTTTTTATTCCAACTTAGCATATAATTGGGGACCTTAGCTGATGGTCTGAGTTCTCCCTCTTTCGTCAACGGACCTTAGCACCCGCTGGCTCACTCCCTGTCTTCATGTTCTAGCATTCGGAGTTTGGCCGGATTTGATAGGCGGTGAAGCCCTCGCATCCAATCAGTAGCTCTACCTCTAGAACAAAACAACAGAGGCTGCACCTAAATGCATTTCGGAGAGTACGAGCTATTTCCCAGTTTGATTGGCCTTTCACCCCTACCCACAGGTCATCCGAAAACTTTTCAACGTTTACCGGTTCGGGCCTCCAGTTTGTGTTACCAAACCTTCACCCTGCCCATGGGTAGATCACTAAGGTTTCGCGTCTACCACCACCAACTTGACGCCCTATTCAGACTCGCTTTCGCTTCGGCTTACGTACCTGAAGTACTTAACCTCGCTGGTGATGAGTAACTCGTAGGCTCATTATGCAAAAGGCACGCCGTCACCGCACGAAGCGGCTCCGACTGCTTGTAGGCGTATGGGTTCAGGGACTATTTCACTCTTCTGTTCGAAGTGCTTTTCACCTTTCCCTCACGGTACTGGTTCACTATCGGTCTCTCGGGAGTATTTAGCCTTGCCGGATGGTCCCGGCGGATTCGGTCAGGATTACACGTGTCCCGACTTACTCAGGATTCTGCTATGATTCATAAACTTACATGTACGGGATTATCACCCTCTGTGATCACATTTTCCAAGGTGTTCCATTTCATTTATTTCATCAATGTCGCAGTCCTACTACCCCGCTACTGCCGAAACAATAACGGTTTGGGCTTATCCCCGGTCGCTCGCCGCTACTGGGGGAATCACGTTTGTTTTCTTCTCCTGCAGGTACTTAGATGTTTCAGTTCCCTGCGTTTGCCTACCTTACGGTATAATATGTCTTCAACATATTGGGTTATCCCATTCGGAGATCTCCGCATCAAAGGTTATTTGCACCTAAACGGAGCTTTTCGCAGCTTATCACGTCCTTCATCGCCTCTGAGAGCCTAGGCATCCACCATACGCCCTTTATTATTTACTT
>NZ_LARL01000184.1:0-400 GCF_000980295.1 Odoribacter sp. N54.MGS-14
CGTCAATCACCTTGATTGACAATCGACCGGAACGTTAATCGAATCATATCACCCACCGAACGTCAACTTTCGGGTGATTAGTACCACTCGGCTTTGCCGTCACCGGCTTTACACCTGTGGCCTATCAACGTCGTCGTCTACGACGACCCTGTAAGGAGATCTCATCTCGAGGCAGGCTTCGCGCTTAGATGCTTTCAGCGCTTATCCCGTCCGCGCGTGGCTACCCTGCCGTACGACTGGCGTCATAACAGGTTCACTAGCGGCGCGTCCAACCCGGTCCTCTCGTACTAGAGTCAGGACCTCTCGAATCTCCAGCGCCCACGACAGATAGGGACCGAACTGTCTCACGACGTTCTGAACCCAGCTCGCGTGCCACTTTAATCGGCGAACAGCCGAACCC
>NZ_LARL01000185.1:0-385 GCF_000980295.1 Odoribacter sp. N54.MGS-14
ATACCGGTAACTGGGGCTAAGTCGTAACAAGGTAGCCGTACCGGAAGGTGCGGCTGGAACACCTCCTTTCTGGAGCGTGGGTTCATGTGGCTCGCTACCCGTTTCACGTTTTTTCACGTTACATGATTGCCCGATAGCGGGTTAACCATAGTCTCTTAGCTCAGTTGGTTAGAGCGCTACACTGATAATGTAGAGGTCCGCGGTTCAACTCCGCGAGGGACTACAGCCGGGGGATTAGCTCAGTTGGCTAGAGCGCCTGATTTGCATTCAGGAGGTCAAGGGTTCGACTCCCTTATTCTCCACGGATAAAGTTCTTTGACATGCTGGAACGTTAATGGATCAAATGATCCACGAAGTAAAAATGTAGTAGAATAACACAGAGCCG
>NZ_LARL01000028.1:0-37151 GCF_000980295.1 Odoribacter sp. N54.MGS-14
GCAGTACAAAATTAGCGGGGCTCACTCATGTTTTTTGAACATGGGGTTACTTCTATCCGTAAAAACAGCAATATGAACCGAAATTTGTATAACACTCCCCGAAAAGAAAGAGTGTAATTTTGCGTATGAAAATAATCAATCACAATTAAGAATATGAATACGGTAAAATTAAACAACGGCGTCGAAATGCCTCAAATGGGTTATGGCGTCTATCAGGTATCACCTGCCGAATGCGAGCGTTGCGTAAGCGATGCCTTACAAGTAGGCTATCGGATGATCGACACGGCACAGGCCTACCATAACGAGGAAGGTGTAGGTAACGCCATACGCCGGAGCGGCATCGACCGCAAGGAGATTTTCCTCGTGTCGAAAGTCTGGATCTCCAACTACGGCTACGAAAAGGCAAAGGCTTCCATAAACGAAAGCCTGCGCAAGTTACAAACGGACTACATCGACCTGATGCTCCTGCACCAGCCGTTCTGTGACCGCTACGGCGCGTACCGAGCATTGGAAGAGGCATACAAGGAAGGAAAACTCCGTGCCATTGGCGTCAGCAATTTCTATCCCGACCACTTCATCGACATCGCCAGCAACATGGAAATTGTTCCGGCAGTAAATCAAGTGGAAACGCATGTGTTCGACCAACAAACCGAGCCGCAGCGAATCATGGAGGAGTTCGGTACACATATCATGTCGTGGGCTCCGTTCGCCGAAGGACGCAACGATTTCTTTACAAATCCGATACTTGCTGAAATCGGCAACAAGTATGACAAAAGCATAGCACAGGTCGCTCTGCGTTGGTTGATTCAGCGCGGCATAATCGTCATCCCCAAATCAACGCACATCGAACGGATGCAGCAAAATATCGACATCTTCGATTTTGTACTTTCCGACGAGGATATGGCCGCCATAACCATGCTCGATACGGGCCGCAGCCTCTTTTTCGATCACCACGACGCCGAAACGGCTCGTATGTTTATGGGATGGAGGTAAAATTATAAACCCCTGTTAACGAAAACACAATGTAAAAAAATCGAAGCAACCGGTAAATTATGGTCTACCGGTTGCCGGTTGCAGTCCGATCCGAAAGTACAGTTTTCAAGTATATCCGCCCACTTTCTCATTTTTTATCTCTATCTTTGGCGGCAAACGCCAAGATCATGCAGCTAACCGCCGGTCTAAAACAATTCATACGTGCACATCTGACTGACAATACCGACAAACTACTGTTGGCCGCTTCCCGTTTTCCCGGTATCGATATCCGTTTTGCCATCGATCAAATTATCGCCCGGCGTCAAATTCAGCATAAACTCCCTTTCTGGTATGAGCAGGATGAATTGATCTATCCTTCCCGTTTATCCACCGAACAGTGTTCATCGGAACAAACCGCCCTATATAAACAGCAACTTCTTAGAGGGAATACGGTCTGCGACCTGACCGGAGGACTCGGGATCGATACTTTTTACTTCGCCCAAAAAGCCGGGAATGTTATTTACGTCGAACGTTTTCCGGAATATTGTACCGCAGCACAGCATAATTTCAAGGTGTTGAATACCTCCAATATTCATATTATCCATTCGGATGCATGTGATATTATTCAAACCCTGCAAGCCGATACTTTCTATCTGGATCCTGCACGCCGGGGCAATGGTAATAAGCGACTGTTCGCTCTGACCGATTGTGAACCCGACATTCTCCAGCTCAAACCCTTGCTTTTAGAACGGGCCCGACGGGTAATCGTCAAAATATCCCCGATGGCCGATCCCGAAGAGACCCTGCGGTTCTTACCGGAAACCCGTGAAATCCATATTCTGGCGGTAAGGAATGAATGCAAAGAACTGTTATTCATCCTTGAAGGCACTACCCCCTCTGTACAACCGGTAAAAATATATGCAGTAAATCTAGGTGGTACGACCACCGAGCCACCTTTTATCTTTACTCCCGACGAAGAGAAAGAAGCTCCGTTGCAAGTGTGTCAAACCTTGCAAAACTATCTTTACGAACCCCATGCTGCCCTCTTAAAAAGCGGAGCATTCAAATTAATCGCTACCCGTTTGAATTTATTCAAATTACACCGGCACAGTCATTTATACACCTCCGAATCTTTATGTCAGGATTTTCCAGGCCGTATCTTCACTATCGAAGAGACCTATGAATTTTCCGGTAAGTTATTGAAACAGCTTTACCGCCAAATTCCCAAAGCCAACCTGACCACCCGTAATTTTCCCCTGACAGTGGCCGAACTCCGCAAACGCAGTAACATAAAAGAAGGGGGTGACATTTATTTATTTGCCACCACCCTCTATTCAGGTCAGCGAGTACTGATCCGGACACATAAAACCCATTAAACACTTAAAGCTTTTTCCTTTTCCTGCTTTTGTTCCGAAGTTTCCCGTTCCTTATCTTTTACCTCATTTCCTTTCCGTTTTTCGGCAGATTTTTCTACTTCCAGTTGTTTTTCTTCTTTCTGCTCTCCTGTACCGTTTTTACCATACCAGATGTGATCGGCTACTTTCCCCCATTTTTCTGCAGTTCCGACACATTTACCTGTCAATACATCCACATCTTCAGGTTTCAGCATATCCGTAGAATAAGCTTCCGAAACACGCACAACTTCTTTCAGACTATGGGGATTATCCAGCAACGGACAAGGACGCAAATGATTTTTATTAAAAGGCTGGCGTTGTTGATAAGCCTTAAACAAGGGAGAACGAAGTGCTTCCAGCAAAGAAACCTGCTTTATATTGACTGTCGAATAATGAATGAAAGCACAAGGTTCGACATCCCCATTGGCATTGATATGGAAATAATAACGTCCTCCGGCGATACATCCCCTGACATACTCCCCGTCATTCCAGAAATCCATAGCAAAGATCGGCTTTGTCTTACGGAACATACGTACTTGCTCGTACATGAATTTCCGCTGTTCGGAAGTCACCATCAATTCGGGTACAGCATCGTTACCGACCGGCATATAAGTGAAATACCAAACAAAAGCAGCCCCTTGGTCGATCATAAAATCAAGATATTCAGACGACCCGACGACATCGACGTTTTTACGATGATAACAAGTCGACATACCGAATAACAAGCGTTTGCGTTTCAATATCTCCATTGCTTTCATCACTGCCTTGAAAGTACCTTTTCCACGCCGCATATCCGTTTCTTCTTCATATCCTTCGACACTGATAGCCGGTGCAAAATTTCCAACCCTCAGCATATCGTCGGCAAAAGCCTCATCGATCAGGGTTCCGTTGGTAAACGCCAGAAAATAACAATCGGTATGTTTTTCACAAAGTTTGATGATATCTTTTTTCCGGACTAAAGGTTCCCCACCCGAAAAAATAAACATATAAATCCCCAAAGCTTTGGCTTCGGTAATAATACGGTCCAGGGTTTCCAGGTCCATTGACATCTGATGCCCGTATTCGGCCGCCCAACACCCCGTACACTTCAGGTTACAGGCAGAGGTCGGATCCATCAAAATCGTCCAGGGTACATGCACCCCATATTTTTTACTGGTCTCTTTTACAGCACTATTACCGATGATCGCTGCATTACATATCAGGGATTCGAATAGTTTTTTCCTGACATGCGGATCCCATTCCGTATAAGCCTTTTTTACCAGACGCGTCCAATTGTTCCCGGGATCCTGTAAACATTTCTCTAATTCATCCCAGGAGGATCCGTAAGTCCCGTCAAGGTCTATTTTCCGGATTATCTTTAAAGCTTTAGCCGCATTTACCTCAGGATCTCTTTCTACATACTTCAATAGCTGTTTTATGGCAAAAGCCTGCATCTGATTTTTAAATGTTCTCATCGTGAGTCTGTTTAGTTTATTTCCCTTAATAACGACAAACCATCGAATAAGTTTCGGCATGCCTCCTTTTAGTTTCGATACATTTTTCCGAAATTATTTAACTTTTTAGGTCCGCCTGCGTTACAATTCCATAAACAGACCATGCAAAATTACTTTCTAATTAAGCCATAAAACCATGAAGATCAAAACAGGCCAGGGAAATATGACATTGCAAAAATTGATAGCTATTTATTCTATATCCATGGTAACCTCTTTACCAGGCCTCGCTATCTCACCTATTCTGGGTAAATTGGAGTCGATATTCAGTTCGACAAGTGAATTACAACTGCAAATGCTGGAATCGCTACCCTCGTTTATCATCGTTCCTTTCATCCTCCTGGCAGGACGTATGTCCCTTTATTTCAATACAAAAAAATTATTGATTACCGGTCTGGCGATATTTTTCGCCTGTAGTATCGCCTATCCTTTCGCCGATCGGATGTGGGCATTGCTGCTGATCAGTGGCCTGCTCGGCATAGGAGCCGGACTGGTAATTCCTTTTTCAACAGGCCTGGTCGCCGATTATTTTTCGGGTTCTTACCGGACAAAACAATTGGGCTATGTGTCTGCGATCACTAACCTCACGCTGGTTATCGCCACTTTACTGGCCGGTTTTCTGGCCGGTATCAGCTGGCATTTATCCTTTGTCGTATATTGTATCTCAGGTATTTCCCTGTTTTTCGCATTCTATCTGGACGAAAAACCACCTTTCTATTCCGCTTCGGCCCAAGAGGCAACTCCGGTTCAACAGCCGGCGACACATCATCATAAAAAATACAACTGGTTGATCAAACTCATGCTTTTCTACTATGTGGCTACTTTTCTGGCACTGACCATACCGCTCAATCTCTCCCTTTATATGCATAATCTGAAATTGGGGAATTACGACATTTCCGGCACGTTGATATCCGTATTCTTTTTGTCTATGACTTTACCGGGTTTGCTGATCAACCGCATCATCGCTCTACTGAAAGCCTATACCAATTTTATAGCCATCGTTTTACTGACCGTAGGATTAATCTTCTTTGTCTTCAAAGCAGGTATGTTCTTACTGACCCTCGGAGTCATTCTGACCGGCTTTGGCTATGGAATCATGCAACCGATCATTTACGATAAAACAGCTTCCCACGTAAAACCTTCGGAAGCCACTTTCGTCCTGTCCCTGGTGATGGTGATGAATTATATCGCAATCATCACTTATCCGTTTATCCTACAGGGAATCGAAAGTCTGTTTTCAACGGATTCGGCCTATTTCCCTTTTATCCTCAGCACGATCATCGCCTGTTGTTTCAGTATTTTTGCCTTTTTCCGTCATCATTCGGAGACCCTCAATTGATGGACAGGATAAAAGACCGCATTTTCAGGCAAGGTACGTACAACTTTCCCAGAGGTCGTCTCCCGGAAAAAAGGACTGACTACAAACGCTTTGGGCAACTCGAAACGTCCCAGCAAAGGCCGGATTTTTTGCAGCAATAGTTGCAAAGACACGAAGTCCCAGTGTGCCCCTTCCAAGGCCAGCAGGACACTTTCGCCCAACACTTCATCCGGCCGGGAAGTAATAAAAAAACGTCCCGGGATACTACGGACCAATTTTTGTTCGATTAATTCAGGAAACAATTTGATCCCTCCTGAATTAATCACATAGTCGAACCTTCCCAGCCACTCGAACCGTTTGTTTCCATGCAATCTGACCATATCGTTCGTCACAAAACGGCGGGCTTGTAAATGGGGGGCATTGATGATCAGACATCCCCGCTCATCCTGTTCGAACCCGACCTCCCCCAAAGCAAAATAAGCCGGATCACTATTCAACTTTTTCAAGGCGATATGAGACACCGTCTCGGTCATTCCATATGTAGCGTAACATTGTGTCGGAATTTTTTTCAACCGTTCTTCTAAAGCCACGGATACCGGAGCCCCTCCGATAATCAGATGACGAATATACCCGAAGCGTTGTTTTTCCGATTCTGATTTCATAGATTCCTCCACCTGCATCGGCACCATAGCAGCCAGGTCGATCCTCCTGTCCACATATTCCTCCTGTCCCGTTATTCGTAAAGGATGAGAGGAAACTTTCACAGTCAACAACTCGGCACCTGCTTCCAGAGCCCTGACGACCATCATCTTTCCCGCAATATACGAAACCGAAAGACACAGCAATAAAACCGATTCCCGGTCGATAGCAAAAAAAGCATTTGTCATACGGGCAGAAGCCCGCATATCCGCTTTGGACAACTGTATCTCTTTAGGAGCACCTGTCGAACCGGAAGTATGCCCCAGTACATAAGAACGATCGTCGAACCACTCTTCTAAAAAAAGGAACAATTCTTCATCTGCCTGTTCACGAAGTTGTTCCAGGCAAGTATACACCCTTCCATTTAACCGTACTTCCATCATATACTCAGCTAATAGACGACAAATCCCACATTCTCTGTGGACGATAATATAATCTTTCCCCGGTCAACTGCAAAGGTGAAGGGATATTGTTGGTATAGAGCAGCCCTGTTCCTAATCCCTGAGGCATCGGATTCTGTAATCCATACGTCCACTGTGCCAATGCACTCAATCCGATATTCGACTCCAGGGCAGAAGTCACCCACCATCCGATACCTCTTGCTTCAGCCAGCCGGATCCACTCTTCCGTTCCGCTAAAACCACCGGCCAAAGCCGGTTTCAAAATAATGTACCGGGGCCGGATCGCTTCCAGCAATTCACGTTTCTGCCCGGCATCGTTTACTCCGATCAATTCTTCATCGAGCGCTATAGGCACCGGTGTCCGGGCACAAAGCCGGGCCATCTCCCGCCATTGCCCCTGACGGATAGGTTGTTCGATAGAATGCAAATCGTATTTTGCCAAAGCATCCAAGCGTTCCAGAGCTGTCTCAGGAGCGAAAGCGCCGTTCGCATCCACCCTCAGTTCCACGTCTTCCCTACCGAAACGGCGACGGATAAATTTCAATAAGTCGAGCTCCGACTGAAAATCAATGGCTCCGATTTTCACTTTTATACAATGAAATCCGGCATCTAATTTAGCCCGGATTCGTTGCAACATCGTTTCCCGGTCTCCCATCCAAATGAGTCCGTTGATTTCGATCCCTGCTTCGCCGGCAGAAAAAGCAGAAGGAAAATAAATCCGCTTTCCTCCTTGCCGCAAATCGGCAAATGCCATCTCCACACCAAAACGGATCGAACTCCATTCCTGAAGAGAGGCTGTCTCTATTTCAGCGATACGATTACAAACCTCTCTCAGCTTTTCTTCATAATCCGGCCGGTCTTCGGCACTTAATCCCCGGAAGAGAGCACACTCGCCAAGCCCGAAGCAGGTCTCCGCGCCTTCCTCCCAAATCCGGATAAAATAAGTATCCTTATCCAACAGAATCCCCCGGGACGTCCCGGAAGGTTCTTTGAAATGAAGCCGATATTTCTGAAAAGATGCTTTCAACATGATACCGATAACCTGATCGAATAAAGAATTCAAGGAAATTTGGGAAATTGATCGAAATCCGGATCCCGTTTCTCTAAAAAGGCATTCTTCCCTTCCTGGGCTTCAGCCATCAAATAATACATCAAAGTCGCATCTCCGGCAAATTCCATCAGTCCGTGTTGCCCATCCAATTCGGCATTCAAAGCCCGTTTTATCATTCGGATAGCCATAGGACTACGTTTCATAATGGTTTTACACCAATCCACCGTCTCGTCTTCCAATTGTTCGAAGGGAACCACTTTATTGACCATTCCCATTTCTTCGGCTTCTTTGGCTGTATATTGCCGACAAAGAAACCAGATCTCACGTGCTTTTTTCTGTCCGACACAACGAGCCAGATACGAAGAACCAAATCCTCCGTCGAAACTCCCTACTTTCGGTCCGGTTTGTCCGAAACGGGCATTCTCGGAAGCGATAGTCAGATCACAGATTACATGCAACACATGCCCGCCTCCGATAGCATAACCGTTGACCATAGCGATCACAGGTTTGGGAAGTGAACGGATTGCCTTGTGCAAATCGAGTACATTCAGACGGGGCACCCCGTTCTCATCTATATATCCTCCTACACCCTTCACATGCTGATCTCCCCCGGAACAAAAAGCTTTATCTCCGGCACCTGTCAACACGACAACCCCGATATCGTTGCGTTCCCGGCAAATCGTCATCGCATCCAGCATCTCTTTATTCGTTTGAGGACGAAAAGCATTATACACCCGGGGACGGTTGATCGTAATCTTTGCAATTCCTTCGAAGAAATCGAATTTGATATCTTCGTATTCTTTTATGGTTTGCCACTTTCTCATAAACTGTTTTATTTAATATATTATCATTCTCCTTGTAAACTCCGGAAGTAACTTTTCAACACCTCTGCATTCTTCAAACGTGGGGTTTCGACCTCCAGGATCACGGGCCATTCGGTTTCATTGAAGAACTCAGGTAAAACACCGGCCAGTTCAACCTCATCGCTTGCTTTGAAATAACGGAAATGATGAAGTTGTGCAAATCCGCAGACATCTACCTCCGTCCCGGTTTCGAAACATTCTTCCAACTCTTCCAGTTCCGAAGGACCGGATATGAATCTGAAAATACCACCCCCGCCATTTTTCATCACAATAATCTTCAAACGAGAGGATATATATTTATTCCACAATGCGTTGGAATCGTACAGAAAACTCATATCCCCGGTGATCAGCGTTGTTATTCCTTCCCTCATCAAGGCAGCCCCCACAGCTGTTGAAGTCGAACCGTCTATCCCACTTGTCCCCCGGTTTCCGTCTACCCGCTTCACCTGAAAATAGTCGAACAGTTGTCCGTAACGCACAGGAGTACTGTTAGCCAGCTGCAAGGCAGATCCTTCCGGCAATGCCGGCAAAATAAGCGAAAAAGCCTTCCAATCCGACCACTCTACCCGACCGGCAAATTCCTCATGACGTACTGCCGCCGATTCTTTCTTTTCTTTCCAACGCAAAGCATAATCAGATGCCCTACCTTTGGCCACCGCTACCAATTGCGGAAAAAAACATTCTGCTTCCAATTGGATCTGAGTCGTCAGTACCTGCATGGTATCGGCCGGATGCTCGGTACGATCGATACTCCAATGCCAACGAGGCCGGAATTTCCGCAGATAAGCTTTCACATGCCTGGAAATCAACGGTCCCCCGAAAGTAATCAACAACTCCGGACGATATTCCTCCCGCTCTGTCTCTTTTACCGTTGCCAATACCCGGTCGATCGTTCCGATATGCCGCTCAGAAGTCACATTAGCCAGCGTTTCTGTCAATACCACTACATTCGGATAACCCGCCAACCGATGAAGCGCTTCTCTCAACCGGAAATCAGGCCGATGAAATCCGGCCAGAATCATCACCTTCGGGCAATGATCGAAGATATCCACCAGACGTTGCATCACCCCGACCGACAGACTCGGGGCCGGATCGATACATTCGATCGTCCTTACTTCCCGCTCCGGGTAATCCCTCAGCCCATAGAGCGATTCCCGCAAGGGTATATTCAGATGTACAGGTCCCTGCCGGCCTTTCAAAGCGGTATTCAAAGCATCGTTGACCAGACGATTGGCATACCAGTGTTCGTCTGCATGGAACAGTTCGGCCGGTAACTGATAAGAAGCCTTTACAATATTCCGGAAAACCGCTTGTTGCCGGATTGTCTGGCTATCGTCCTGATCGATCCATTCCACCGGACGGTCGGCCGTGATCACGATCAAGGGTAAACGTTGGTAATATGCTTCCGCTATCGCCGGTGCATAATTCAAAGGAGCAGTCCCCGACGTGCATACCAAAGCCACCGGAACACCCGATTGTTGCGCCATACCCAGAGCCATAAAAGCGGCACTCCGTTCGTCGAGCACGACAAAGTGCCTGATTTGTTTCTCACGGGCAAATGCAACCAACAAAGGAGCATTTCTGGAGCCCGGCGATAATACCACCTGACGGATTCCTTTTTCTTTCAGAACCTCTATCAATATCTTTATTCCTTCTTTATCTGTAGTTAAGTATTCCATATTCCGACGACAAAATTTATTTATCGCTATACTGTACGATATCCAACAAGGTCCTCGATTTCAATTCAGTTTCTTCCCATTCTTTCCGGGGATCGGACAAGGCCGTAATCCCCCCTCCGATATGTAATCTGATTCTATCGGGCCACAACTCCATACTACGTAAATTCACAAACCAATCCCAACATCCGTCACCCGATACCGGCCCCACATACCCGGCATAATACCGCCGGTTACGTCCTTCTATCCGCCTGATCATCGGAAGAGCCGATCCAGCAGGTACCCCTCCCACCGCAGGAGTCGGATGCAAAGCACGACGTACCCGGTCGGTCAGCCCGGGAGTCAGTTTTCCCACATGCCGAAAAACGGTACACAAATGTTCAACCTGTCCGGCTTGTTTTGAAAAGGGGCCCTCCTGTCGCCATTTTTCTCCACATACCGTCTCTAACAGCTCTGCCATATATTCCGTTACGATAGCCTGTTCCTCGATCTCCTTCTGCCCCCAAGCTCCTGATGTTCCTACCCTTCGGGTACCCGCCAGAGCCATAGTCTCGGTTCCAGCCGCCGACTGCCTCAAGAAAATCTCCGGTGTCGCTCCCAACCAACAGGTTTTACCAGGAACAAAAACCAAAAACACAAAAGCTTCCGGATAACGATCAGCCAAAGCAGTATACCAGACAGCCGCTTTTTCATAAGCCCGTTCCTGTAAAGTAATTGTTCTGGACAAAACCATCTTGCGTACCTGACCTTGTTTTAAGGCCGCTACCATCGCCGCCACCTGACTTTCATATTCTTCCCAGGAAATATCCGGTTCCTGCCCGGGTTTAATATCGGTTAGCCCCATAGTCCCGCTTAAGCCGGTCCGGATTTCAATATCCGTCGTTACCTCCCTAAAGGTTATATCTCCCCGGATAAACCAGGCAGGTACTTCTTCAGATTCGGCAAAAGGAACCAGAATAAATCCCTTTCCCTGTTCTCCAACCTGACGGAAAGGGGCAACTTCACCGTCCAGCTGAGCGCCGAAAACAGATTCTCGTTCTCCCGGTAAACGATAGGAATAAAAAGGGGTTCCCTGCTTCAAACAAAGCGTTTGTGCTTCTGCAACTGTCATTTTTATCACTGTTTAGTAGATATCCTGCAAAAGTATCCAAAATTATACAATTAAATATCGGTTTAATTTGTTTTCTTCTTATCCCACTTCAAGGAAAAAGGATTTCCTCCGTCAAAGTTAAATAATGTAAGGATTTAAACATTCATTTTATCAAACTCGTACCTAGGACAGCAAAAGCGATAACAAATTCAAAAAATATAAAACACTTAATTTCAAGCTTATATTTATTAATTAAATTTATTCAAACTATGGCAACAAATTCCAAAAAAACAGGAACGGCGGCAAAAATCGGCGTAATGACCCTGGCTATCATGAACGTTGCAGCAGTAGTGAGTCTTCGTGGTCTGCCGGCAGAAGCCGAATATGGCCTGAGTTCGGCTTTCTATTATCTGTTCGCTGCAATCGTATTTTTAATCCCGACTTCGTTGGTAGCGGCCGAACTAGCGGCCATGTTCTCCAACAAAGAAGGTGGGGTATTTCGTTGGGTCGGTGAAGCTTACGGAAAAAGATACGGCTTCCTGGCTATTTTCCTGCAATGGATCGAAAGTACCATCTGGTATCCGACCGTATTGACCTTCGGTGCTGTATCCATTGCCTATATTGGCATGAATAATGTACATGATGCAGCACTGGCTTCCAACAAAGTCTTTACCTTGGTCACTGTATTGGTCATCTACTGGGTAGCCACTTTTATTTCACTGAAAGGATTGGGCTGGGTAAGTAAAATCTCAAAAATCGGCGCAACGGTAGGAACTATTATTCCGGCCGGTTTACTGATTCTTTTCGGTATTATCTATTTAGCAACCGGAGGGCATAATAACATGGATATGAGTCAGGGATTCTTCCCGGACCTGTCCAATTTCAATAACCTGGTATTAGCTTCCAGTATATTCCTGTTTTATGCCGGTATGGAAATGTCCGGTATTCACGTTATGGATGTAAAAGAACCCGCCAGTAAGAACTATCCTAAAGCCATCTTTATCGGTGCCATCATTATCGTTGTCATTTTCATTCTAGGTACTTTTGCCCTGGGATTGATTATTCCGGCTAAAGAAATCAACTTAACCCAAAGTTTATTGGTCGGTTTTGACAATTATTTGGCTTATCTTCATATTCATTGGGCTTCGCCAATCATCGCCATCGCCTTGATGTTCGGTGTATTAGCCGGAGTTCTAACCTGGGTTGCCGGTCCGTCAAAAGGTATTTTTGCCGTCGGTAAAGCCGGTTATCTGCCTCCTTTTTTCCAAAAAACGAATAAAATCGGAGTACAGAAAAACATCCTGATCATTCAGGGGTGCATCGTTACTTTATTGGCCTTATTATTTGTTGTCATGCCTTCTGTCCAATCTTTCTATCAGATGCTTTCACAGTTGACCGTATTGCTATACCTGATTATGTACATGCTGATGTTTACAGCAGCCATCACTTTACGGTATAAAATGTCCAAAGCCGATCGTCCTTTCGCTATCGGACGGAAAGGAAACGGCCTGATCTGGATAGTGGCAGGCATCGGTTTCCTGGGTGCCCTGCTGGCATTCGTATTAAGCTTTATCCCACCTTCTCAGATTGCAACCGGAAGTAATACCGTATGGTTTACCGTACTGATCCTGGGGTGCATTATCTTTGTAGCCATACCACTGATTATTTATTCTTTGCGTAAGCCGTCCTGGAAAGATCCGAATACGGAAATCCAACCTTTTCATTGGGAAGTTGCTCCGGTTACTGCTACTACAACAAACCCAGCCACAGTAACCCCCACTCCGGTAACAACCCCGGCCGGCACTCCTCAGACTAATACATCGACCGGGCAAACAACAATTCCCCCAACGCTGGGAGCAAAAGAGAACCCGACTTCACAAAAATAATCCCTTTTTCTGTTCCGGCTTATTTTCAATAAATCCGGAACAGAAAAAATTAAATTTTGAATCATGAAAAAGACCATAAAAATAACCGACCTCGAAGCCATTGTCAAACAAGCTCATGAGAAAGTAAAAAATCTGAAAGGCGGAAAGAATGCCGACTATATCCCTTTCCTGGCTAAAATCGATCCTAACCTTTTCGGTATCGCTGTCTGTCTACCCACGGGAGAAGTCATCGAAGCCGGAGATACAACCTATGTTTTCGGTATCGAATCTATTTCTAAAGTCCATACAGCTGTATTGATACTCAAACAATATGGAGCCGAAGCCGTATTGAAAAAGATAGGCGCCGATGCAACCGGGCTTCCTTTCAACTCCATCATGGCAATCTTACTGGAAAAGGATCATCCGAGTACCCCCTTGGTCAATGCCGGCGCTATCAGTGCCGATAGTATGGTTAAGCCCATCGGTGATCCCAATTCGAAATGGGCTGCTATTGCCGACAATATGGCCGATCTATGCGGTAGCGAATTAATATTACAAGACGAACTTTACAAATCGGAATCCGCCACAAATTTCAACAATCGTTCTATCGCCTGGTTATTGAAAAATTACAACCGGATTTACGACGATCCGGACATGTCGCTGGATCTCTATACCCGACATTGCTCTATGGGAGTAACGACCAAACAGTTAGCGATAGCAGGTTGTACGATAGCTAACAAAGGTAAAAATCCGGTAACCGGTAAACAGGTATTCGATGAATCCCTGATGCCCCATATCATTTCCCTGATCACTGCTGTCGGTTTCTACGAACACACCGGCGACTGGATCTACACCAGCGGTATCCCTGCCAAAACCGGAGTCGGTGGCGGCGTGATGGGTTGTCTGCCCGGCGTATTCGGTATTGCAGCCTTTGCTCCTCCATTAGACGATGCCGGAAACTCGGTGAAAGCACAAGCTGCCATCAAATACATCGCCCGGGAACTCGGAGTCAATGTCTTCAGTGGCGACACTGTAGAAATTATAAAATAACTCATAAAGTCGTTTCCCCTGCGAGCGCTTCGTTTACGTCCCCGATACGTCCCACCGAAAGTCCCGTAAATTAAGTACCCGCAGGGGACACCGACTTTACAAACTTTATGAACTTTACAAATTTTATAAACCCATAGACCATGGTACAGAACGATAAACCTATCGTAAAATTCCTGAACATTATGGTATTGCTCAGTAGCATACTGGTTCTGGTAATTATTTCTATCGAATTATTATCTGCAACAACGATTTTATCCGAACGCTTTATTCTGAATACCCATTTAATGGTCTGTACGATTTTCCTGGCAGATTTCTTTGTCCGCTGGTATTTTAGTCAGGAAGGATGGCATTTTCTGGGTCATCATATCTTTTTATTATTGATTTCTATCCCCTATCTGAATATCGTATATATTTCTTCCGCTCATCTTTCCCATGCCACCTGGGTTTTACTGCGTTTAATTCCTATCGCCCGGGGTATCTACGGTATATCAATCATCGTCAGCTGGATGACCCGCAGTAAAGTAACCAATCTGTTCGTCACCTATCTGTCCATCGTCTTTGTTATCATTTATTTTTGCAGCATCATGTTCTACTTCGTCGAGCATGGCCCAAACCCCATGGTCAAAGACTACTGGGATGCCTTCAACTGGTCATTGATGAACGTCACTACCGTCGGTTCCAACATCTTCGGCGTCACAAAATTAGGCCAATCGCTGGCTGTTATCCTAGCCGCTTCGGGCATGGTATTTTTTCCGATTTTCACTGCATTCGTAGTGGACAACTTCCAGAAAAAGCGGAAAGAAGCGGAAACACCGACACACAATTGATTCTAAAGACCTGAAACAGTATTTCTGTATCGTTTTTAGTTACAACAGTCAGACTTGACTTTAAAACCTTTATAACCGTTAAAACCGCCGTTACTATTTAAAAAGTAGGTTTATTTTTTCTTTCTATTCCGATTCCGGTTTTTATGCCGTCAGACCGGTTCGCCTGGAACGGTCCGTTAAGGCTTTCCTTCACTGACCGGCGGAACTCCTCACTCCGTTCGTCAGACACCACCGGTCGGGCGTTCGGAAAACCTAACCGGACACTCGTTCCTGCTCCAATGGTCCTCCGGTATAAAACCCTGCATCTAACGTTAGAGCTAACCGGCAAAGAAAATACAAGCGGAAATTTACAGCCATAGGAAACCGGACTGTTCGGCTTATTTTCGGGGAGAATGGTATTTCTCAAATCAAGATTAGTCTGCAATTCAGTGATAACGTAAGTCGGAGGTGTTCGTGTTTAGAGACCATTGGAGCTCTGTCGAGTGTCGTCTTGCTTTTTCTGAACGCCCGACCGGTGGTGTCTGACGAACGTAGTGAGGAGTTCCGCCGGTCAGTGAAAGAAAAAGGTAGACGACCGACAGAAGCGACCGGGTCTCCAAACACGAACACCGAAGACGAATAAGTACAAAATTAAACCTACGTATTCCAGTTTTTTAACAATTCAGTTTACTTATACCTCATGATATAACCCGATCTGTTTCAATCTTGAAATAATATCCGTATACTCTCACACATTATATCCCTGAGAGCAAATTTATTTCCGCTCTCTCTTTCTAACAACGATGTAAAATGGGAAAGAACACGCTGCTTTTAATACCAATACCTCTTCCAAAGTCTTTTCCATCACAATTTTCTCCGCATTTCTCAAATTAAACCTTCCTTTCAAATGATCTAATATCCTATCCGGCTTGTAACTTCTCCGACTTACCGTAATTCAAAACTAACCTGCTTACCGTTACTTCACCGACTAAAACTTACCCCTGCTATATCCCTCGTATTCCATACTGTACATATCAAAACCTTCTGCCTAATAGTCCTTTTTGATTTCATTTAAGGTAAACCCTTATTTTTCATAAAATTTATAAGCAACCTGTAAAGTCCTGACAGTTATTTTTTGGATACCGGGAATAGTTTTCAGCACTTCAATTCTATATTTCAATAATTTTGTCCCTAATGATTTACCCTGAAAGTCCGGATGTATGATATCCCAACTTATTTTCCCTATGGTTTTGTTTTCTGCAAAATTTATTCCACCACACCCGACAACATGACCAATCGGAATAAGGAAAGTTTTCTTTAAAGACCATTGCATCAATCATGGGTGTATAAAATTTTAAGAAATTTAGATTTATATATGACCCGTAGTAGCTGGAATAAAATCAAAAGTTACCATCATGTAATAGTAGAATAATATAATAACCGGGCGGAAAAGCTGCCCGGTTACATTTTCCAGCCCCAATACCGGCAATAGTAGGATGCCCGAAAACATCCCCTGATTATTGGGGAATGGTCTGGGTCTTACATTTAAAATCGATGTATCTGCCGGAGGCTCCAACAATATTCATAATACCTTTCCGGCCGTCTTCCGTTATAAAACCTATATTATCACCTTTTTTTACCTGAATTTTCGTTACTGTATTTGTAAAATCTATGGCTAGAATCTCTTTATCTTTCACCTTTGTAAAATTTATATCCTCCAGTTTTACCATACGGGTTCCCCGCATCTCTGTCAGTACATAATCCGTAATTCCCTGCCCTTTCAGTCTTTCAACGACCTCCGGATCTGTGGGTGAATAGATAAAATATTCCCTGGCGCCGTCAGAAATAGAATAAAAATCAATATAAGGAATATTCCTCTTATAATAAGTAGCTAAGTTGGGATTTACACCATAAAGAGCATCTTTTTCCGAAGAGTAAAAAGCATAATTCTTGGAAGTATAGGTATTGGCAAAAAAGAGCCCTTTCTTACTTTCTTTATAATTAGCAACCAGCATCGAAGAGGTTATAGTCTGGAATTTCCCATTGACGGCAGTTACCGTAAAATCCAGGCTGATTGATTCTCCGGGCAGAGGGGGAACAACGATGGGATATTCTATAATTGCAGTTTTCACCGGACGGCTTAAATATCCATTTGAATCCACTGTAACAGAGTCCACTAATACAATTGTCGGTAAAGCCGGAGCAGAATCCAGTTCATGACTAACATTCGAAATAACAACCCGTTCAAGTCCACTCATACTCTGCGCCATCAATTTATATACATACACATCCTTGGGATTTGCATAAGGTTCTTCTATGGCTTCCAGCATAATCAGACGCAGATTATCTTTTTCTTCAAAACGATCATCAATACTGTTACACCTCCAGCAACAGCATCCTAATAATAGAATCAATATATATTTAAATCTCATAACAAGCTATTTAAAATCATTAAACATTCATTACTCCCGTATAAACACCGGATTAGGCTCCATCAGGGTGTTGTAACTTACCTCATCGTCCGGAATCTGCCAGGCCAACTGTTTATCATCTGAATAAACAGGATTCAGCTCCGATATCAATCTTTTACCTGAAGATAAACGCATCCGGACAGCAGCAAACCATTCAGCTCCATTTTCTAGTCCTATTTCCCGGACAATTTCATAAAATATGATCCTGACCAAATCATCCCGGTCCGAAAAATCTTCTGCTTTTAAAAGCACATTGCCCGAACGCTGACGCAAATCATTCAAAGGAGCCAGAACATCTGCAACCGACGCCCCATTATGTTCCAACGCTTCAGCCTGAAACAGTTTCATCTGGGCTAAACGCATATAAAACATCGGACAATTTCCGTCCGTACGCCATAATTTCTTTAAAATCAACGTCTTATTTGTCGAGTTAAACTGTTCATACAGTACCGAATCAAAAGTCAAAGCATAACGGGTGTCATTGGTTGAGTTAAAAATATCGAGGAACTGGTCGTTGGGCTTGTATTTTCCACACATTAACTTCTTTATACTGGCGACATTCATATCCACGTCGGCCAACTTTTTAGCAGAAAGGAAACGGGAAAACATGATTTCAGTAGATTTATAACCGTTTTTAAAAACATCCTCAAAGCTCTCTTCCAACTTAAATTCATAATTAGAAAGTACTTCATTTGCCAATTCCGGCACTTTCGCGTAATCTTCATCTGTTCCCCTCAGTAATAAAACTTCCACTTTGAACCCCTTTGCCAATCCTCTGGAAGCAGAAAAAACATCTTTATACACAGGCCCGTAATCAATAGCATAATCCAGATCCTCCAGAATCAGATTATAGGCCTCCCGGACTCCGGAACGTTCCATATTATTATTGCTCAGCGTCCCAGGCACACGACGCATCAATGGCCCGTATTTACTATCCAAGTCCCAGAAAAATGCATAATGCTTCATCAGATAAAGCTGAGCAAAAGCGCGCAGGAAGCGGGCTTCTGCAATAATCTCTTTTTTACGCCCCCCAACAAAGTTAGCATCGTTCACTTTTTCAATTGCTGCCAACAAATTATTGGCAGCATTAATCATTTGCCCACACAATTTCCATTTTTCCAGCAATTCCCTGTGTTCAGAAGGAACAGACAAAGCTTCCAGATTTCTCTCATAATCTGAAGATCTGTATGTCCCCTCCAACAGCCCACACCGATAGGCATCATCAACTAAATAATAAGCAGAAAACACACCATAGTCCCCCAGATAAGAATATACGCCCAGCAAAGCTGTTTCAGCAGAAGCCTGATCTGTGACAGCCGTTGCATCTGAGACCTGATACTCAGGAATCTCTTTATCAAATAAAGAATTACATCCGGATAGCAGGACCATCAGGACCATCACTAATATATAATCTATCTTATTCATAGGATATATCATTACTTAACTGACAATTTAATTCCAATATTATAGGTTCTAGTCTGCGGATAAGCAGTATAATCGACAGCAGCTCCTGCTATCTTATCGTTCCTGTTAAAACTTTCAGGATTTGGGCCGGGATAACTGGTAAAGGTATACACATTGGTAATCGAACCGAATAGTTCGGCACGATCAATAAAACCTGTCCGTCTCAACCAGTTAGCCGGCAACTGATAAGTCAAAGAAATATTATTGATCTTCAGATAAGAGGCATCATGCAGCCAAAAATCTGTCATCCCGTAATTCGTACCATTCAAACGGATTTTAGGATAATCGTTGGTCGGATTTTCCGGCGTCCAACGTTTTAAAGCGATATCTAACAAATTCTTCGGCCGGGCTGCATTAAACTGAAACTGCCTGCCCTCGGCATCCCAACTTTTCATATTCCCATAACTAAATGTTCCGGACATACTAAATGTAAATCCTTTATAAGTCAGACGGGTAGAAAAACCACCCGAAAAATCAGGTAATGAACTTCCCAGAACTGTTTTATCTTCATAATTATTCGCCGTAAAATTTACATAACCATCGTTGGATAAATCCAATAATTTGATATCTCCCGGCGACAAAACATCCGAACTGAATTTCTGTTGATAGGGCATATCGGGATTTAAAGCTTCACATGCTTCAATTTCCTCCCAATTCTGGAAAATACCGTCACTCTTATAACCATAGAACAGTCCAACCGACTTCCCTTCTTCTATCACAGTATTATTCAATGCTGAAGATCCTGGAGATGAGACATATTTAGAATCCAGTCCCGTGACTTTGTTTAAATTCTTGGAAATATTGAAAGAAAACGACCAAGACAAATTACGGGTATTAATAATTTTAGCATTGATATCAAAATCTATTCCCCGATTCTCTATAGCTGCAAAATTTACATTTGCAGAAGGCAGGCCGATCCCCGGAGACAAGGTATACCGATAGAGCAGATCTTTTGTCTTTTTCTTATAGAATTCTAATGTTCCTGAAATACGGTTATTCTTGAAAAATCCATAATCCAAACCCAATTCATAAGAAACAGTTCCTTCCCATTTCAGGTTATTATTACCCATCGATCCTGGGACAATAGCAGGCTGATCCAGGTATTCCGTAGCATCATACAATGTTCTCCAGCCATATTCATCCACATATCCCATTCCTACCTTTCCAACACTGGCACGTAATTTTAAAAAGTTAATCACTTTATTATGCCGGAGAAATTTTTCTTCTGTCAAATTATAAGCTACAGCCAATGAAGGAAAATAACTCCAACGATTGTCAGGAGAGAAACGAGATGAACCGTCTGCACGCCAGGATACTGTCAATAAATAACGATCATTAAAACTATAATTAGCACGGGCAACGTAAGATAACAAGAGAGCACCCTTGTCATATCCCATCTGATCTTTATAAGTAACTCCCTGCCAAATTGAAGTCTGAGTTTTATCATCAGGAAAATCAGCAAAGGTCATAGAGGCATAAGAATTTTTGGAATCTGTCAAAGTTCCCACCATTGTAATATCAAAATTGTGTTTCTTTATACGTTTCCCATACATAATCTGTCCCATCAATTCCTGATTTTCAGACAGACGTTCTGTATTCGTCAACTGACCTTTCTGTCCTTTGTATCCACCACTCCCATATAAAGTCATACTCGGATAAAAATCCCGCCCTTTACTTTGTTTATAGTTATAGGAATATTGTAATCTAAGACTCAGTCCTCCGAACGGTCTGGACACTAAATAAGAGGTAATATTAGCCCCCAGATCCTGGTTCACATTATCTCTTTCCTTGGCTTCAATCATTGGATTAGATTCAAACCGTTCTTCTCCCTGATACATATATTTATGAACATAATAACTTCCATCTTCGTTGTAACAGGGTAAATCGGGCCGGGCTTCTGCAGCAACGTTAAAATTTTCCGTCTGTCCGCGTTTACTAAGATCCCCTCTGAAAGTCACTCCCATTTTCAACCATTTATTGAGATCGGTATCGAGGTTCAAATTCAGGTTATGACGACGGTTGGAAGTATTCACCAGCATCCCCTCCTCATCTATTAAGCCATAGGAAACAGAATAATTGGAAGAGTGTCCCCCTCCCCTTACGCTGATATTATGTTTATGTACCCTGGCAGGCTGCATCAATAGTTTCATCCAGGGAGTATTCACCTCCCCAAAATATCCCGGAGTGGTATAGTCTTTATAATAACGATAATCACTCAAATTCGTATACCCCTGCTCCTGGGCAGAATTACGGGTGGCTTCCAATAGCAAAAGTTTAAATTCTTCTGTATTCAGAACATTAATATCTGACACTAACTGACGTGTTCCAAAGGTATAATCGTAACTGATCAACGGTTTCTCATTCCGGCTTCCCTTTTTCATCGTGATTAAAATCACTCCGGCAGATGCCCGGGAACCATAGATTGCCGATGAAGATCCACCCTTCAATACATCAATACTTTTAATATCAGAAGGGTTCAGCTGATTGATAGAGAAATCGGAAGGCATAGGTACCTCATCGACAACAATCAGAGGTGAAGTATTCCCGGACAAGGAAGCACATCCCCTGATTTGTATCTGTACTTCTTCACCGGGAGCACCACTACCGGTCAGAATATGGAGCCCCGACACCTGTCCCTGAATAATAGTACCAATGTCTGCGGCAGCAGACTCTTCAATCAAACGAGTATCTACACTGGAAACAGAACCGGTCAAATCTTTTTTCTTTACAACACCATATCCAACCACCACTGCTTCTTCCAGACTATTCTGTTCTTCTTCCAAAATTACATTACACTCCGGACCGGTAACCACAATTTCCTGAGTTCCCATCCCTAAAAATGAAAACCGTAAAGTCAAACCTATCTTAGGTAAAGAAATTTTATAGTTGCCATCAACATCGGTAACCGTGCCCATAGTAGTTCCTTTCACCAACACCGTCACTCCCGGCAATGCCTGTCCCCGGTTATCGGTTACTCGGCCGTTCACTGTACACTGTTGCTCCTGCGTCTGTTTTTTCCGGATCACCACTGTTTCTCCCTCGATGGTATACTCCAGTCCCGTCTTCCGCCCGGTAAGTAGGCTATCGAGCGCCTGTTGCAGCGTCACCGACTGCAAATGCACGGAAATGTCCGTATAGGGCTGCAAGTCCTTGGAATTGAACAGGAAATTATAACGCGTCTGACTGCGCAATGCTTCGATCGCACGGATCAAAGATGTTTTTTCAACCTTCAGGTTGACCCGGGGTGCCGTTTTCTGCTGGGCGGTAGCCGGAAGATTCAACATTCCTCCCAGCAACAGGCAGAGCCACCATTTCAGGGCCATCCTTCCCAAGCAGGAAATTTGCCTTAGATAATTTTTTTTCATACGTTTGTAAAATTAAAAGTGATTGTTGAGCAATCGGCAATCCTGTACACGGGAGATGGAGTCAGCATCGCCCGTGTTTCTTAATCTATCGGAAGGTATCGCCTTTTGCGTAACCTTAAATTAAACTATTTCAATCGCTATCAGTCCCACCGGTATGCCGCTCCCCAAGCCAGACCTTTGTTCCTTGCCGTTCATAACGGATGTTCCATGCCTTGGAAAGCATATCCAGCGCCTCGTCGAGCGTCTGAGAACGGTTCATATAAATGTGTACCCGCGATTCCCGGAACAAGCTGTGATCGTACACCATTTCCACATTATACCAACGTGCCAATTCGTCGATCACCTGTTCCAACGAAGCGTCCTTGAATACGAACTCCCCATTTTTCCAAGCCAGTGTGGACATCAGGTCGGCCTTACCCACGATCAGCGCATGCGCTTCACCGGCAGCGATCCGGCATTGCTCACCGGGTTGTAACACAACAGCCTCCTGGCCCCTGGCCACTTCCACCTTCCCATGAACCAGGGTAGCCACAGCTTCCTCTCCCCCATACGCTTTCACATTGAACTGTGTACCCAATACCCGCACCGTTCCCTCACGGAAATCCACCCAAAACGGGCGTTCTCTTTCCTTCGCCACCTCGAAATAAGCCTCACCTTCCAGAAAGACCCTGCGTTCGCCGTCTCCGAAAGCCTCCGGAAACCTCAGCCGCGTCTCTGCATTCAACATCACCCGTGTCCCGTCGGCCAGCACCATCCTATACTCCCCACCCCGCGGCACCATGATTTCGCCATAACGAACGGTATCTCCTCCCGGTCCGCTTGCCACCGCTTCCTGCCGGATCACTCCCCCCGTATCCACACGGAATCCGGGAATCGAACCGGACAACCTACCGGGCCCGAGTTCATGCCTGCTACCATCGGACAACAGCAACTGCACCGCCTGTACCCCCTGTTCCTGCCCATCCGGCATCATCCTGCCTTCACGCGTACCCGGCAACCATACGCTCCAACCAATCCCTACCGCCAAAAGCACACAAGCCACCGCAGCAGCCCAACGGAAAATCATCCTGCGACGCCATATAGACACAGGCATCGTCTGCCAAATCCGCCGCATCCGCTGTTCTATTTCCCCATCGGGGATTTCCTCCCCGGCATAGAACCCCCGGGCATCTTCCACAAATCGCTTCCGTTCAGCCGACCCGCCTGCCCAGGATTCCACTTCCTCCCTTTCCTCCCGGGAAGCTTTTCCCATCATTACTTTTTTGATTTTATCTATTTCCATACCTCGTCATTAACCGTCTTTATAAGTAAAACAACCTTACACAAAAACAGGGGACAAGAAAAAGCATATTTTTTTTAATTTTAGTAAAAATATGTCCGATAGCCCGAACCATTCAGAAAGAAATAAGATTCCACCAACCACACACAATAATACCTCCGGTCAACATTTTGAAGAATAATACGAAATAGCTGAATAACACTGATCCGGAAATGGAATCCTTTAAATTTTACCCAAGACAGACCATAAGAAATACACCACAGGCAATGCCTCCCGTATAGCTTTGTAGGCCCTCTTGACATGGGTATGCACAGTGACTTCCGAAAGGTTCAGTTCTCTGGCAATCTCCTTATAGCTCATATCCCTGAAAATCTTCATTTCAAGCACCTTGCGCTGTTGCTCCGGAAGTTTACGCAAGCAGTCCTGCACCTTTCCGAACAGGTCCTCTCCCTCTTCGTATTGCAGGGACCCCATATAAATCAAGGCTTCGGTAAGTTTTGTCCGGTTGGTATCTTCCACACGGAGATGCTTGTAATAATTCAGGCAGGAATTTTTCACCGAAGCATAAAGATAAGTACTCACCCGTGTATCCTCCGGCAGCGTTCCCAGAACAGACCAAAAATGCATAAACGTATCCTGCACCACATCCTCCGCCATCTCCGCATTCATAAGATAAGAGAAGGCAAAACGATATAACCGGGGTCCCATTTCCTTGAAAATCCGCTCAAAAGCCCGATGAGACCGTCGCCTTAAATCTCCTGCCAATTCTGCATATAAAACTTCATCACCGTCACCACTCATAGCACAGACGTTACTGAACTGCAATATTGGTTAAAATAATTTACATAAACAATCCCCATGATCGTTTTTCCGCGGATTTCAACAGTGGAAAAGTAAATTTTACCCGGATCGAAAGTAAATAAACGCAAACCAGTAGTCTTCAACCGATAAAGCCCGGGATGTTCCAATACCCACCCGGCCTCTTTCCCAGTAAATGACCGTTCACATAGATCTCACTCCGGTTATAAATCCCTTCAAAATAAAGAAAAACCTTTTCTTACCGTTTATCTGCAGGAATCCGAAAAAAACTAAGCAGAAGCAGAGATCCACAACAGATGCGACAAAATAATTCCTAAAACAAATTTACACCCTTTTGTATTCATAACTTCACTCTTTTATTGAGGATCCACATCACAAATGACCCGAAGTGTTCCCCACTGTTTTTCTTGTTTCAATATTCTGATTTCTTCACGAAGCCTGTTTTTCACCCCCGAACAAGAGATTCCGTTTTCCAGCTTCAATAACAAAATCAGCCGATGATACCCACCGATTTTACTAATCTCCGGAACAGCAGGCCCACACACCCGTTTGCCCAGCTGCCCGCGCAAACGGACAGCCAGCCGGTTAGCGGCATTCCGTAAAGGTACCACCTCTTTATGTCTTAGTTCCACCTGAATCATCCGGCCGAAGGGAGGATATACAAACAACTCCCGTTCTGCAGCCAATTGCTCGAAAAACGTCCGGTAATTCCCATCGGTCAGCATGGTATACACTCTGTTTTTAACATCCGCCGCCTGAATAACCACTTTCCCCCGGTCACCTTTCCGTCCACTACGCCCGCTAACCTGCAACAACATACAATAAACCCGTTCCTCCGCCCTGAAATCCGGGAAATTGACCATACTATCGGCATCTATCACTCCGACCAGCTTGACATTTGCAAAATCCAGGCCTTTAGTGACCATTTGAGTCCCGATCAGGATATCGGTCTTCCCCTGTTCAAAATCTTCGATGACACTCCTGAAACGAGACTTACTACTCATCACGTCCAGGTCCATCCGGGCTACCCGGGCCTGCGGGAAAAGCCGTAATACTTCTTCCTCTATCCGCTCCGTTCCGGGTGTTCTTTCCCGGTAATGCCCCTCCCCGCAAACCGAACAACGGTCGCTCATCGACACGATAGCCCCGCAATAACGGCAAACGAGTACATGGCGCTGCTTATAATAGGTCAGACTCACATCGCAATAACGGCATTTCGGGATTTCCCCGCAACGGTCACATTGTACATAGGAAGAATAACCTCTGCGATTCTGAAATAAAATAACCTGTTTGTGTTCGCTCAGCACTTTCTCCATCTCTTCCAGCAATAAGGGAGAGAAACTACCTTTCATCAGCTTTTTACGCCGGTATTCTCCCACATCGGCCAAACGAATTTCGGGCATCTGAATTCCACCATAACGGCTGTTCATCTGTACATACCCATATTTTCCGGTAAGCGCATGTTGAAAAGACTCGAAAGAAGGCGTCGCCGACCCTAACAGGACTCTGGCTTCCGACAATTTCCCCAGCATAACCGCAGCATCCCGGCCATTATAACGGGGTGCAGGTTCTTTTTGTTTGTAAGAAGCGTCATGTTCCTCATCCACAATAATCAATCCCAGATTCCGAAAAGGCAGAAAGATCGACGAACGGACTCCGAGTATCAATTGAAAAGGTTCGTCGCTACATTGCTTCCGCCACAATTCAGCGCGCATATTATCCGACATACCGGAATGATAAATTCCGATACGGTCACCGAAAACCCGTTGCAACCGTCTTACGATCTGTACGGTTAAAGCGATCTCAGGCAGCATATACAACACCTGCTGTCCCCGATTCAGATATTCCTGTATCAGACGAATATATACCTCCGTTTTCCCGGAAGAGGTCACCCCTTGCAACAAAACACAATCTTTTTCAAGGAAAAAATCCCGGATGCGCCCTAAAGCGCCCTGTTGTTCTGCATTGAGCTGCCAAGAACTTCCTCCGGCGTCTCCGTCTCCTCCCAACCGACTTATCTTTCTTTCTTCGACCTTCAAAATCGCTCTGTCACACAATCCTTTGAGTGTAGCGGCCGATTGTCCGGTCAAACGCAACCACTCCCCTTTTTCGATTTCAGTTTTACCCCATTCGATCCATCTGCAAAGCATAGCATATTGGGCCGGTGCTCTTTTCAAGCGATCCAACAACGCCCCCAATTCTTCCTCTGTATACTCTTTTGCCCAAGTGACGATACGCTCCTTTTTTTCCCGGAACAAGTCGTCCACTGTTTCTTTAATCTGGATGTAATTCCGGGCCAACAGATTTCTCACCAACGGAAGCCCGTTTTTAATTTTCAGATATTTCTCCGCTTCTTTCAGCGAAACATATTCGCCAGGCTGTAAAAATCGGAGTAAGATTTTTTCGTTCGTAGTCAACCCCGCATAATCCACTTCCTCCGTGGTACGGGTAATGCTGGTAAAACTCTCCAAACGGAAAGCCACCGGTAAAGCCGCCTTCATCACTTCGCCGGGAGTGGCCATATAGTACCCGCCGAGCCACAATAAAAACCTCAGGTGCAGAGCCGAAAACGAAACCTGTTTCTCGATGACATCCTCGATAGGCTTTACCTGATATCCGACAGGCGCCTGGTCATGTATACGACCGACCAAAGCGGTATACCGCTTGTTACCGGCAAACGACACCAATACCAATGTACCCTCGCGAACCTCGCTTTCCAGAGACACAGGCACCGTATAGGTATACATTCCTTCTACCGCCAGGGGCACGATGACATCAGCATATCGCATAAAAATATTTTAATACCATTTATTCACAAAATACCCGAATGAGAACTCATTCATCATGCAATAATAACAAAAATAACGGTAAGAAAGCGGGATGCTCCTACCGTTATTTCATTACCAAGACCAGATTCTATTAAATAGACAGAATCCGCACCAGATTCAATAATTCAGGATTCAGGTTTTTGGTATGCTTGATCGTTTTGTTAAAAGGAACATGAACAATCTCTTTATTCATGATTCCCAGCATAATGCTCTTCTGATCGTCCATCAAAGCATCGACAGCGGCAGCACCCAACTGACTGGCCAAAACCCGGTCGAACTGAGAAGGAGAACCGCCTCTCTGCATATGTCCCAATACAGACACCCGGATGTCATACTCGGGATGTTTCTGAGCCACCTTTTCAGCAATGCTGTAAGCCCCACCTGATTTTTCACCTTCAGCGACAATTACGATTCCACTGGAGGTTTTCGGATTATAATCTTTTTCAATAAAATGTTCCAAATCGGTCAAGTCCGTTTCCACTTCCGGCACCAACACAGCTTCGGCACCGGTGGCGATAGCGGTACGTAAAGCGATAAATCCGGCATCACGTCCCATCACTTCTACAAAGAAAAGCCGGTTGTGAGCACTCGCCGTATCTTTAATTTTATCGACAGCTTCCACTGCAGTGTTGACAGCCGTATCGTATCCAATCGTCGAATCGGTACCGTACAAGTCATTATCGATCGTTCCCGGAATACCTACCACCGGAATGTCATGTTCCTGAATCAATAGTTTAGCACCGGTAAAAGAACCGTCTCCCCCGATCACCACCAAAGCATCGATTTTATGCTCTGCCAACATCTGAGCGGCTTTGGTACGTCCTTCCGGTGTACGGAATTCCATACTACGGGCAGATTTCAGAATCGTTCCTCCCCGCTGAATAATATTGCTTACATCATTGGATTTCAATCTTTTGATATCTCCCTCGATCAATCCCTGATAACCACCGAAGATACCATATGCTTCACAGCCATTAAAGATAGCTGTCCGGACTACAGCCCTAATGGCAGCATTCATTCCCGGAGCATCACCTCCTGAAGTCAGTACTCCAATTCTTTTTATTCTTCCCATAATTAAATCATGTAATTCATTTATTGTAGTTCTATTTTATGTCTTATTTCTTCCATCACCCATGCCGGTGTAGAGGTCGCCCCACTAATTCCGACACTTTGAGCATTCTCCAACATTTCCGGCTTTACATCCTCCGCCCTTTGCACCAAATAAGTCCGGGGATTCACTTCACAACAAGTAGCGAACAATTGCTTTCCGTTCGAACTCTTTTCGCCACTGACAAAGATGACAACATCATGTTTCTGTGCGAACTCTCTCAGCTGAGGTATACGATTGGCCACTTTCCGGCAAATCGTATCGTTCACCACCACCTGTGCCCCGCCTTTCTCTTTTAGCAAAGCTGCAATAGCCTGAAAACCTTCCAGACTTTTGGTCGTCTGTGAAAATAAAATCACCGGACGCGAAAAATCGATCTGCCGGATATCCTCGGGATTCTCGATCACCAAAGCCTCCCCATTCGTCTGTCCGACCAAGCCCACGACTTCGGCATGCCCGCGTTTTCCGTAGATGACCACCTGTCCACCCTGTTCCCGGGTTTGCTCATAAGCTTTCCGGATTCTTTTCTGCAAATTCAATACCACCGGACAAGAAGCATCGATCACTTCAACCTCATTCTTTTGAGCGATCTCGTATGACACCGGAGGTTCTCCATGTGCTCTGAACAATACCCGGCAATGTTGCAATCGTGCAAACTGCTCGTGTTCTATCGTTTTCAATCCACGTAGCCTCAAACGCTCTACCTCGAGGTCATTATGCACAATATCACCGATACAATACAACATCCCCCGCTCCAATTCCTGTTCCGCTTTGCGGATAGCATTCACTACCCCGAAACAAAAACCCGAATGTTCATCGATCTCCACTCTCATATTCTATCTTTCATTTATCCTCCTGCTTCTTCCTCCTTCTTCACCTATTACTTCATACTTCTTCCAACTCTCCTCCCCCGCTGCCAGCTTTTAGCCTTTAGCTCTCCCGTCTCTAGCAACCTTGAGCCTCCCAACCTATAGCTTATAGCCTATAGCTTTTTTAGCTCTCTTAGCACGCACAAAGATATAATAATTTTCAATAAATTATCTGTGTAAATAAATATGATTCAGCCTAAAAAAGTTGCAATCGATAGAAATCCCTTTTCATAAACCAAATTCTAAAATTTTGATTATTTTTGCAAAATACATACATCATATATAAATTTTTAACCATGAAAATTCTTAAAATATCCACTATTACAGTGGCTGTTCTCGTCGCAGTGTTCATTATCATCGCTTGTATTTTTCCGCCGATCGCCAAAAACTACATCAATAAACATAGTAAAGAGTTGATCGGGCGTCAGATCAACATCAAAGGACTCTACATAAACATTTTCACCGGCTATGCCCGTATCACCGATTTCCAATTATTAGAAGCCAACGATCTGGATACTTTCGTTTCTTTCGATACCCTCAGTGTGGATATGTCTCTACATCGTCTGTTAGCGAATGAAGTCAGAATCAACCACATTAGTCTGACCAATCCCAGCGTAAAGGTACTTCAGCAAGGCAGTGAGTTCAATTTCGACGATCTTTTGGCCCTCGGGTCAACGGATACGTTATCCGCCGATAGTCCTGCTGCCCAGCCGGTGGCTTCTTCTACTCTACAATCGCCGGCCTCCGACAGCCTTTCTCCGGCCTCTCCGGCCACAACTTCGGCAAATCCCCTTGCCATTGCCCTCTATAATATCAGCATACAGGGAGGTCATATCCTTTACAAAGATTTAGAGCGTAATTCGGTTTGGCAAATGGAAAATTTCGGACTTCAGATTCCGGGGGTTTATTTCAGTGGTCAAAATACCGATGTCGGCATCGCATTGAATTTCAATGACGGTGGACATTTGCAAACGGCTATCCAATACAACATGGAAGCAGGCAATTATCTATTGGATATCGACCTGACCAATTTCTCAATCGCTCCTATCCAACCTTACCTGACAGATTTTACCCGGATCAGTGCAATCGGCGGAATCCTGAATACTCACCTTAACATCGAAGGTAACGCCGAACATGTAACCGAATTAGTGGTTCGTGGCAATCTGGGTATAAACCACCTGTCACTTGCAGACGCCAGTCACAAAGAAGTCTTTGCTACCGATAGCATTTATATCGATATGGAAACGATCAACCCCGGAAAAGCTATTTTTCATTTTAACACGATCGCTGTCAACGGTATCAAAACCGGTTTCGAACTCCGTAAAGACGGAAATACCATGAGCGACCTGTTCCTAGAAACTCCCGAAGATACCGTCCGGGGGGCGGCAGAACAAACTCCAGTTGCCGGACCTCAAACTACAGCAACAGCCCCCGATTTCAAAGTCAGCACCTTCCGGATCAATAATTCGCTTTTCACCTTCAAAGATCAGACCTTGCGTCACCCCTTCACTTTCAGTCTGGAAAATATCAATCTGGTTGCCGACCAACTGAGTCTCACTCAAGAAAATAAGGCCAAAGTCAGCAGTACCCTCAAAAATGGAGGGACCATTATTTTCAACTACGAAGGGAAATTAGACGATCTCAGCAATACAGATATCTTACTCAGTATCAAGAATCTGGATTTAAAAACTTTCACTCCTTATAGCATGCAATATTTCGGTTATCCATTGCAAAAAGGGATCCTTTCTTTCAGCAGCGTGAACAATATCCGTAAGAGTATGCTGGACGGACGTAATAACCTGAATATAGCCAAATGTGAAGTCGGAAATAAACACAAAGATCCGAAACCCGATTATAACATCCCATTGAAAACAGCTTTATATCTGATCAAAGACAAAGACGATCTGATTCGAATGGATTTACCTGTAAAAGGAGACATCAACTCTCCTGAATTTTCTTACCGGAAAATCATTTTTAAGACCCTGACCAATTTATTGGTGAAAGTAGCCGTTTCTCCGGTTAACTTTCTGGCAAATTCCCTCGGTTTCTCTCCAGAAAAACTGAAAAATCTTCCATTCGAAGCAGTACAGAACGACTTTACTCCTGAACAATTGACTCAAATCAACCAATTAGCCGAAATTATAAAAGCCAAACCGGAGATGACCCTACTCCTGGAACAATTTGTCAATGTACAGCAAAGTAAGGTACAATTGGCCGATTTCTATGTAAAACGCAATTATTATCTACAGCAACACCCTGAGAAATCACAGACTACCCTGTTACCGATCGACTACAGTAAAATAATGGAAATAGATACGAAAGACATTCAATTTCTCAATTATGTCGGAACCCAGGTCAGTGAGGACAAAAAAACGGCTTATTTGGATGACCAACTTCTTTCACTGGCCGACTCGACTCAACTGAACCAACTGACCCACCAATTGATGGACAGACGCAACCAAGTCCTGAAAGAATACCTGCTCCGTCAGGAAGTCCCGGAAAAATGTATTCGTATTTCGACCGCAACTGCAGAAAAACTCGTTGCTTATAAAGGTAAGAACCAATATACCATCGGTTTGGTATTCGCAGGTGACGAACCCGATCCGGAATTAATTGCGGAAGAAACCGAAAATTAAACAGTGACAAAAGTTTCAAGGGATACAAAAGTTTCAGAAATTGCTCCAACCGTTGTAACTTTTGTACCCCTTGAATTGCTGTAACTACTAAAATATCGTTTTTTATAAAGTTCATCATCCCTGCCAAGTATTTCGTTCATTAAACTTTCACTTCTATCAGCCGCCCTTACGGCCGTAACAAAACACCCGCAGGCCATCGGCTTTATACACTAAATTTATTGTCCCGATAAATTTATAATGAACGAATATGTAACCCTATGGTCAACCGGATTTCCTGATCCGTATATTTGTTAGCCAAAGGCTGGGCAGTGATACCATTTTCATTGTAAAAACAAGTTTCGTTTTTAGAATAACGGCGGGTATAAGAAAGATCCCCGAAGAACAAGCCCACATTCAATCCAATCCCTCCGGCATAGGTGTATATTTTATTGAAAGAAGCAACATCGTGTTTATACGGACTTTGTTGAAGTCCGTATCCTCCCCTAAGACTCACCCGACTGTTCACCCGGACCTCCATTCCGGCCCGAAGATTATGGGTAGGACGATAAAGAGACCTGATCGCCCGATTAATCGGATCATAATCGACACTCCGGGATAAAGTTTTTATTTTATCCTTTTCCCAGTCATCCTCATAACTGCCGTAAATCCACTTCGCAGGACGCTTGTACTTCGCAGAGCTATAATCGACATATTCATAATCCACATCCAACATCACGTGTTGCCCCAACACAAGTCCCCAACAAAGAAACGCCCTCCAGGGAGTCCGTACATTAGCCAGATACCGATAAGGATCATAATAGGTTCCATAAGCCCTATTGGATATTTCATACTCCTGTTTATCCCGTCCGACGGAAGGATCGGTAGGCGTAGTAAAATAAGTATGAACAGAATTTTCAAGTGTATACTCCATCGTAAACCAGGTCGGCAAATGAATAGCGGCCCCCAATCGAATAGCCGGTACCGGACGATAGATAAGCCCTAGTTTCAAATTGATCCCCGTACCTCTGGTGCGACGGTATTGCCGGAATTCATAAAAATCCAGAAGTGAAGGAGCATTTTCTTCTGCAATCTCGGAATAAAGAATACGTTGTTTATCATAGGTCCACTGTATACCGAGTACCGCTCCGAGGTACAATTTATCTTTATAATTCGTTCCTCCGGCAATTGAAAACTCGCCTAGGTAACCTTTTTCCCGGATCTCCTGATATTGATCGACCCATTCGGCTGTTTCTCCATCGGTTTCCAAAATAGAATGGTAACTTTCATTTTCGTCCTGATATAACAAATAGGTATCATAAAAGGGACCGGTTGTAAAAATATTCAATTCATCCGGTTTGTATCCCTGACTTTGCCAAACATAGACATCCGTCAGGGAAGTCGGGGAATGATACACCTGCTGCCGGGTATTTTGAATATTGTTCGAAAGATCAGTATACGAAAAGCCCAGGTTAAAACCTTTCCAATCACTTTTTTCATCCTTCACGTACCCTGACAGTACCCCTCCTACCGTTCCGATCAGATAAGAAGTTTTCCTTGCAGTCAGCTCCCCGGATTCATTCCCGGAGAAATTCAATACCGAAGTGTAGGTAACACTAGATTTACGGAAAACCCCGATAGCGGCAGGATTCAGATTCCAGGAAGAAATATCTCCTCCCAAAGCTCCGAAAGCACCGCCCATAGCAGCTGCCCGAGCCGATCCTGCATAAGACAAACGGGAATAATTCAATATTTCCGTCTCCGTCTGAGCATAAATCATCTCCACTCCCAACAGCAGTTGTAAAAACAGTATAATTCTTCTCATAAACCAGTCGAACTAATAAATATTGCGACAAATTAATATTTTCAGCCAGGAAATCATTGCATTTCTTAAAATATTTTCCGCGTTTTATTTAATTTTAAGAGCAAACTAAAAACCTTGCCTCATGTAAACGTTTTAAGTTGCATTTTTATACCAAACGAATGGATATAATTGCAAATCGTCAATTTTATATGTAAAATCTGTTAAATCGTAAGTTAAAATCGATTTTTACTTCACCCTTTTAGGCTCTTTAGGTGTTTTATAGATGTAAATTTAATATAAAATTGAAGGTTGATATGAAGTGTAGATTTTTATTAACAGTAGGGGTGATTTTATGGAGTACCTGGAGCGGTTTTGCAATTGAAAAAACGACGGTAAGTCTGGATAATTTGGTCAAAACATTTGAACAAAATCCGGCAAACCCTCAAACGACCATGCAATTATTAAAAGAATTGAGTAAACAAGGGAAGTCGGGACAAGATATACTGAATCGTTATTTCAAAACCCAAAGTGAAGCCGATTACTTCAAAGATTACAATTGGATGATCGTACGGGATTATGTAAACGACATCAATGCACCTCAGCTCAAATATGTTTTTGAAAATCAAGATAAATTCATCCAGCATTTTTCCAAAGACGATGTTTTTCAGAAATTAGACAATGTGTTGGTAAACCATTTGGAACAACTCTATCTCCAGAATAAGGCAGATTACGAAAACCAAATGAAGCGGATCAAAGAAACCGGATACGAGCACTACGATGTTGTATTGGATTATTTCAATATCAAAGAACTACGGTTATCCGGAAATGCCGAAGATTATTTTTACAAAGCCCGGAAGTTATTTCGCTATTTCCCGGAAAACCGGAAGATGATCAAAGAAATCACTGCCGGAGCTCTGGAAATCATGAATGATGTTTCCCGCCTGAAAGTGATCCAATTATGGGCAGGAAAAACTGTCGAATCGAAGTCCGACTTCGACGCGATTTACAATTATGTCAAAATCTCCAAAAAATGCGGGTTCAACGACATTGCAAAAAAATATGCCAACATCGCCAATAACCTGGCTAACCAATCTCAAAATCAATTAATGAAACAACAGGCCAGTGAATTGATCAGGATGTTGAATTAAGATTCTGGCAATACAATTACAACGGTGCCAACAGTTTAAACGGGAACAAGGGTTTAAAACAGAGTGGCACCGTTTTTTAGTTTCTATAGTTACAACGGTTAGACTTGACTTCTGAAATCTTTGTAACAGTGGAGATTTAATTGTTTGAAACGTAGGTATAATTTTTTCTATCTATTCCGATTTCGGGTTTTATACCGTCAGACCGGTTCGCCTGGAACGGTCCGCTAAGGCTTTCCTTCACTGACCGGCAGGAGCGACCGGGTCTCCAATCCCGATCACCGGAGACGAATTAGTAACGAAATAAACCTACGTTTAAATCCGTTTTATATCCTCTAGTCTTTCTTTGCGGAAGCTCTCCGGTCCAGGTGATTGTCCAAAGCATTTATTTCATACTTCGTGCTCTTTTTCTTAAAAATTTCCTCAATAATTATTAGCTTTGGAGATCTAACAATAAATAACATGAAGAATCTATTTTCCACCCTTATCCTGAGCCTTTTGGCCCTCGGCTGTACCCAACAACAGCCTGAGTCCCTGCGTTTAGCGACTTTCAATATCCGTTACGATAATTCGGGAGACGGTCCCAATAGCTGGCCACACCGCAAAGACAGTATATGTGCTTTTATCCACAGGGTCGATCCCGATATCATCGACATGCAGGAAGTCTTGCATCACCAGCTGGAAGTCTTGAAAACCGGCTTACCCGAATATACAGTTGTCGGAGTCGGCCGGGAAGATGGAAAAACAGCCGGAGAATATGCACCGATCTTCTTTAAACAAGCGAAATATACCTTATTGGACCAGAATACTTTCTGGCTTTGTGAAAAACCGGACAGTGTCGGAATGGTCGGTTGGGATGCCGCTTTGACCCGGATTGCAACCTGGGTAAAATTACAAGATAAGAAGACAGGACAAATCCTTATGGTAGTAAACACACATTTCGATCACATAGGTACCGAAGCCCGCCGGAACAGTGCCCTGCTGATTATCGAAAAAATTAAAGAAATCGTTGGGACTTCTCCCGCTATTCTCACCGGAGATTTTAATGTATCGGAAGACTGGGATGCCTATAAAACAATTACCAACAACGAATTTATTCTGAAAGATGCCCACAAAGTAGCCGGAAAACGGACAGGAGTGGATTTCACTTACCATAATTTCGGTAAAATACCGGCCGAAAAATGTGAAAAAATCGATTTTATCTTCGTTACCCCACAAATCCGGGTAATCAGTTCGTACATCCCTTTCTCACAACTCAACGACACCCTATTCTTATCCGACCATAACCCCGAAATCGTCGAATTGGAGATTGAAAAGAGTTGAAAAGAGTTGCTGAGTTATAGAGTTGCTGAGTTATAGAGTTACTGAGTTGAAAGACCCAACTCTTTCAACTCAGTAACTCTTTTCAACTCTTCTCCTCCAGCCCCTTTATCATTGTTTTAAACAACGGATCTTCTTCGCTCCAGCCACACGATTTTATCGTTCGGCGAATCGCCTGAAGTCCTTGTTTACATTGTGCAGGAGTACCCTTTCCGATAAGCATTCCATTTAATTGTAAAGTTGCATTAAAACGTTCATCAGGTATCAATTTCGAAAAATTACGCCTATACATTTTCAAAGCCTTTGTCAGATCATTGTCCACATAAGCACGGGTAAAGCCGATGATATCCAATAAATAATCCATCCTTTCCACACCCGATTTTTCAACAATCGAACGATATTCCTCTAAAGTTGCCGGATCTTCAGGGCGATTTTTAAAAATCATATCATTACAATGATTTCCAATCAGAGGCAACAGATCTCCCCATATTTTAGCATTCACTTCCTCTTTTCCTACGTTAGTCTCGAAATCGCTTTTATGTTTAAGCAAATACAGATACTCCGGAGATTTCATCTCCCGGACAAAACGCTTTACCAACGGCCAGGTAGTAGCCGAAGATTTCGACCGGTCATCCAGAGTCTCCCAATATTCATGCAATACCTTTTGCATATCGTCTTTCATATAAGCATCCGAAAGCAATCCGATATATTCTATCATAAATTGCGGATTCCGTTCGCCTTGCCGGTAGCGGTGATTGAAAGCGAATAACGAATTTTCTCCACTCCCCAGCTGCACCTGTTTCAAAAACTCCCCGGCAGTCATGCCTCCTACCATTTTGTGTCTGACTTCGCCTGCTGCATCCAGAATAAAGAAAGTCGGATATACTTCCACTCCATATTTCCCGGCCAGTTCCTTCCCCTCTTCCTGCTCCATATCTTGCTTATAATTGACAAAACGGGTATTCATATACTCCCCGATATCTTTCCGGCTAAATACCTCCTTCAACATCTTCTTACAAGGTCCGCACCAACTGGTATAACAATCTATAAAAACCAGTTTATTCTCTTCCCGGGCTTTCTGAAATACCGCTTTGATCCCGGTTTCCTCAAAAACAACCTGACTCTGTATCGGTAAGGCCCCCCCCAACAACACCGCAATCACACTTAATACACTTATTTTCATAACATTAAAATTCATTCTGACTATTCAGTGACTACTTCTGAAAGATAGTCGAGTACCTCTCCTCCCCTTAAATCCCGGCGGATAATATATCCTTCCGGATCGACCACAAACGAATCGGGCAATCCTCTCAGATTATAAGCATCTACCAAAGGACTTTTTTTCATTCCTTTCAGATCGGTCAGACAAAGCCATCCGATCTCCTCTCTCTT
>NZ_LARL01000186.1:0-346 GCF_000980295.1 Odoribacter sp. N54.MGS-14
TACCAGAGTGGCCAAATGGGGCTGACTGTAACTCAGCTGGCGTAGCCTTCGGTGGTTCGAATCCATCACTGCCCACAGATTTTAAATTGCGACTGTTTCTGACAGTCGTTGATTAAAAAAAGCTTTTATCGTCAGAAGTTTGATTTTGTAAGGTAAAAACTTTTTTAATCAGTAAGAAAGACAATGTCTTTCGTAATTTAAGGTTTGTTTATGCCTCCCATTACGGATCGAAAAAGCATAGTGAGTCCGGCTTGTGTGAGGAACAATACATTTGCGGAAATAGCTCAGTCGATAGAGCACTAGCCTTCCAAGCTGGGGGTCGCGGGTTTGAGTCCCGTTTTCCGCT
>NZ_LARL01000187.1:0-338 GCF_000980295.1 Odoribacter sp. N54.MGS-14
TGAAACTCAAAGGAATTGACGGGGGCCCGCACAAGCGGAGGAACATGTGGTTTAATTCGATGATACGCGAGGAACCTTACCCGGGCTTGAAAGTTACTGACGATTCTGGAAACAGGATTTCCCTTCGGGGCAGGAAACTAGGTGCTGCATGGTTGTCGTCAGCTCGTGCCGTGAGGTGTCGGGTTAAGTCCCATAACGAGCGCAACCCCTACCGTTAGTTGCCATCAGGTCAAGCTGGGCACTCTGGCGGGACTGCCGGTGTAAGCCGAGAGGAAGGTGGGGATGACGTCAAATCAGCACGGCCCTTACGTCCGGGGCTACACACGTGTTACAATGGG
>NZ_LARL01000188.1:0-338 GCF_000980295.1 Odoribacter sp. N54.MGS-14
TTTATTAGGTCAAGCCCTCGATCTATTAGTATTGGTCAGCTGAACACGTTACCGTGCTTACACCTCCAACCTATCTACCTCATTATCTTTAAGGGATCTTACTTCCGAAGAATGGGAAATCTTATCTTGAGGGCGGCTTCACGCTTAGATGCCTTCAGCGTTTATCCGTTCCATACATAGCTACCCGGCTGTGCAGTTGGTCTGCAACCGGTACACCAGAGGTACGTCCATCCCGGTCCTCTCGTACTAAGGACAGCTCCTCTCAAATTTCCTGCGCCCACAACGGATAGGGACCGAACTGTCTCACGACGTTCTGAACCCAGCTCGCGTACCGCTTT
>NZ_LARL01000189.1:0-326 GCF_000980295.1 Odoribacter sp. N54.MGS-14
GGAATTGACGGGGGCCCGCACAAGCGGAGGAACATGTGGTTTAATTCGATGATACGCGAGGAACCTTACCCGGGCTTGAAAGTTACTGACGATTCTGGAAACAGGATTTCCCTTCGGGGCAGGAAACTAGGTGCTGCATGGTTGTCGTCAGCTCGTGCCGTGAGGTGTCGGGTTAAGTCCCATAACGAGCGCAACCCCTACCGTTAGTTGCCATCAGGTCAAGCTGGGCACTCTGGCGGGACTGCCGGTGTAAGCCGAGAGGAAGGTGGGGATGACGTCAAATCAGCACGGCCCTTACGTCCGGGGCTACACACGTGTTACAATGG
>NZ_LARL01000190.1:0-326 GCF_000980295.1 Odoribacter sp. N54.MGS-14
CTCTTTGACGAGGGAGTAACAGCGAAAGGGAAACCGCTTGTGCATCATCTGATGAATGAAGATTTGAAGCAAGCGTACGAACTTGCCAAAGTTGAATCAGACAGCCTTGTACCTATAACTCCTACTTTTCTGAAAAGGATGAATGCAATGCTGATGCGTACTACTGGCAGCGTTCACAGTGTGATGGGTGGCTCTTTTGATTCTTCTAAAGGAGAGTTCCGTCTATGTGGTGTTACGGCTGGTGTTGGCGGACATTCTTATATGAACTATTTGAAAGTTCCTGCTAAGGTGGATGAACTTTGTGCGATTCTTCAAGAGAAGCAAAA
>NZ_LARL01000191.1:0-317 GCF_000980295.1 Odoribacter sp. N54.MGS-14
GTGCGCAATGCCTACCAAGGGGTAGGAAGCGAGTATGAGACACTGATAAAGGCTTTTGACAAGGATTGCGCCAACTTTCTGAAACGTGTCGGTAAAGACCGCAGCATCGGCACGTACAAGGTCATGGTAAGGGCAAGGAACTATGTCGCAGCCTTTATCAAGTCATTCTACAAACGGACAGACATGTCCATGCTGGAACTTACACCCGACTTCATCAAGGAGTTTGCGGCTTATCTTACAGCTGAACGGGGACTGAAAAACGCCACCATCTGGCTGAACTGCATGTGGCTGAAAGGCGTGGTCATGCGTGCGCACTA
>NZ_LARL01000192.1:0-314 GCF_000980295.1 Odoribacter sp. N54.MGS-14
AGGTTATGGAGGAACTCAAACAAATCTGCTCTCCTGACCAATGGGACATCACGCCGGAAAAGGCATTCGGTGTATTTCAAGGAATTCATACAAAGGTGGCAAAAGAGTTACCCGCCTTTAAAGAGATACCTGCATGACAGGTACAGGTTTTATTTTACATTCTTCAAATATGAAAGGGAAATCAGGGGGATGATTTATACCACGAACTGGATCGAAAGACTGAACAGGGATTATAAAAGGGTTATTAACATGAGAGGGGCCATGCCGAATCCACAGGCCGTCATTCTACTGATGGGGACCGTGGCTCAAAACGC
>NZ_LARL01000029.1:0-36411 GCF_000980295.1 Odoribacter sp. N54.MGS-14
TACCGTACCGGTCCTAAGGTAAGAAATACCGTTTTTCAATTCCCGGTCATACACCACCGGTTGATTATCTTCGTGTACGGCCAGCTGGGGCGATGCTTCGAAATATACCTGCACCTCATGCGATTTCCCATCTTGCGGGCGAACCTGATAAGTGATATAACTGATCGGCGTGGACACCAGATCAAGATCGTCCGCCAACAAAGGAGAAGTGAAGATGACATCCAGGATCACCGGCCCGCAACGAAACGAATAAAAGGTTTGTGTCGGCAATACATCTACCGAAAGTTGTTCTGCATCGGCAGAAAAATTATTATCGGCCGACTGTTTTCTAAACAGTCCGAAATCTACATATCCCCCGTTTTCTTTGTTGTGACAATGCGCTGCAATAACGTTCTTACCGGGCTTCAAGGTCTTTTTGACGGCTTCGCTCAATTCCAGCAAGACACCGTTTTTCCAGGTATAACCGGTTTTTACGACTTGAATACCATTGATGTACAGCTCGAAAATATCATCGTGGGAATATTTCAGGTATACCGGTGCTTTACTCAAATTTTCTTCCAACTCGAAAGTCCGGCGTATCCAAATGTCTTCGGTATCCCATCCGGTTCCCAGATGCTGCATTTCTTTCGTCCCGAAAGCAGCCTTTCCTTTTTTCCAATTTTGATCGTAATTCACCGCAGTCCAGTCACCGGCAGGTTCGCTTTCCGTATAATCCGCCTCCCATTTCTCCAGATCGGCCATCGGGAGTATCGTCTCGAAAGCCTGCTTCTCCCGGCCCATAAAACGGTAAGTCTTCCCATCCACCCGTAACGCACCGATCAAAGCCTGCTCTTTACCTGTCCAATGTTCGGTGTTACCCTCATACAGCTTATCATAAGGAGACCAGATACAAAAATAAGGATCGGAAGTCACCAAAGGCACAGAAGGAGCCCTCAATGAGTTCTTTTTCCCCGGAGCATAGTGATTCTCACCCCATGCAACCGTTAGCACAAATACACTTAATAACAATGTAACCCCTTTTTTAATCATATTTTTATCGATTTAGAAATTATTGCCCTTTTTCAACGCTGCAAACTTAGCCGTTCGATCCCTTTCTCACCGATAAAATGTGATCAATAAATATCAAATTCTCTTCATTTCGGGATGAAAGGTCCGTCCCGGAATCCCTTGGAATCGTATAAAAAAAATTGTTATTTTGGAAGTAGTTATCTACAAGGATAAAGGGAAACTTATTTATGAAAATCTGAACGAAATGAATAATTATCTGATTTTAATCATCTTATTGTTTTGTATTACGGGTTGTAAAGAAAAAAGGCCGGCCATAAAAGAGGCTGTTTTCGAATTTAATCCGAATAATATTTTGGTTTGTAATACGTTGGATATAAATCAGATTTGTGATAGTTTCAGGTATATCCCTTTAGAAACAAGGGATTCGGTTTTGATAGAAGAAGTGACAGATGTCCGATTGACCGATGACCGGATCGTCGTCCGGGATGGCCAGAGACTACTGGTATTCGATCAGAACGGAAGATTTCTGAATAAGATTGGGAAACGCGGACGCGCTCCCGGTGAATATGGGGCCATAGATCATTTTTATATAAGTAAAAAACAGGAGATCGTCATTTTTGATCCGATCTTACTGAGCTTACATTTTTATACGCTGAATAATCGATTCATTAAATCGATAAATATCCGGCCGGCCGTTCTGATCCCCTCTTCTGACGGAAAGGAAGTGGACTCCGGGATTCAAAATATCTATCCGCTAAATGACACTTTGTTATTTCTGGCTCATCGTATTTCCCGGTTTTCAGATATACTCTATTCTTTATACAATTTACAGACCGGAAAATTAAAAGTGATAAGCCATTTGGAACAGAAAATCAAGATGGAGGTTGATAGTTGGAGATATTCTATTCTTCCGGTTGCTCAATATGGAGATTCCCTAACTTGTATTCTGCCATTCAGTAATATTTTGTACCGGTTTGCCGATACCTCTCTCATTCCTTTATATGCGGTAAATCCCATACCGAAACAGGAAATTCCCGAGAATTATTTGGCGAACCGGAAAACTAAAAATAATACACAATTACAGGAGGAGTGGATAAGACGCAAATATGTGGTGCCTGTAAACATTATGGAAAGTGAGAATAATCTGATTGTTGAAAATGCGATAGGTGGAAAAAATTATTATCTGTTTTGGAATAAGAATAGCCGGCAGGGCATTTTTGCCGAAATCAATTCCGTTGACCCGAATATCGTCCCCATGCTTATTGTTAGAGGAATGTCTCGGATATATGTGTCGAATGGTGGGAAGTCATGCTAATCAAAGCAAGGTGTGAATACCTTGAGAATCAGGGACAGATTGTTCAAGACCCACTCAAACGACTTAATGAACAATTGAACGAAAACGATAATCCGGTAATTATTTTGAATTATCTGAAAAAAGATAGGTTTTGGGATTCCGGGACGGACCTTTCGTCCCGAAAATAGGACGAAAGGTCCGTCCCGGAATCCCTATTTTAGGGCACTATTCAATTCGAAGTACAAATAATCATAATGCACTTTGTCGTCTCCCGAAGCAGAATGGCGTCTATTCTTCAGTAGCTCTTTCAGTTTTACCAATTGCCCGTAATACAAAGTTTTAGAACTGATCCCCAAATCCGATATTTTGGTATTGGCAGACATTTGCCGGGCATGCCGGTGATACTCGTAGCAATAACACGGCAAATGGTCTTCAGTCAATAATTCCAAAGAGAGCCCTTTCGACTTCTCCGCATCCTTCGTGAGTTCCAGTTCTTTTAACAAATATTGCACATAAGCGTATTGCAGGTTACGGTCGTAATAATCCAAGGCTTTCCCTTGTTCGGTCTTATTCCATACCCCCTGATACAAATCGTTCAGGTATTCCTTCTGGGTATAAGGCCGCTCGGAATATTTGGCATTCATGCCCACTTTTCCGAGTGTAGAACTGTTCAATAGATTACGAAGCAGATTTGCCTGCAAATTAGCGACCATATCATTATTCGGTTCGAAAAGGGTCATAATTTCTTTCTTCGCCATCCATTTGGGTTGTTCTTTAAATTCGTCGAAGAAAAATTTCACGACCTCTTTCTGTTTCTCCCTGGACACGGGTACAAATCCTTTCTGCTCATCTCCGGCTACCGGATGGTTGAGATACAGCCCTCCGATGTAGGCCATACAATGTCCCATATACCTTTGGTATTGTTTGGTCAGTTCGTAATATAACTCACTGGTCTGATCATAAGGCCGATTTTCAATTGCACTCCATTCCACCAGATGGTCCATGATATACCGCAGGTTCTTAATCCCATACCGGCTGGCTTTCACCGCATCGTCCCCGAGCGATTCCGACTGGGAAGCGGGATCCAGGGTTCCCAGGATTTGCTGTTCACCATAGGTATACATCGGGTCGCCCGCTTTTTCCTGAATCCATTTATTCAGAGTAGCATATTCGTCGGCCGGTGTTTCGGCATCGTAAATCGGAGCATATCCCAATTTGATCATAAAGATATCGTACACACCCAACAGGGGCGGAATCAAGCGTACATTTTTATCTTCAGGCTGTGCCACATAATTATTCCGGGCGTAATCCATGATAGAAGTCGTCGTTCCGTATTTTGCAGTAAAAGCGGGGGAACGGAGCGAATCCACCGGTATCGAATAAGAAGCCCTCATATTATGCATCAATCCCAGCGTATGTCCGATTTCGTGTGAGGCGACATAGCGCAGGCTCGCTCCCATCGTTTCTTCGTCAAAAACGGCAGCCCGGGCTTTCGGATCGACCTGAGCTGTCTGAACAAACTTCCAGTTGTGCAACAATTTCAACACATCGTGATACATATACACCGATGCCTGAATAATTTCACCTGAACGGGGATCGGTCCAGGACGGTCCCATCGCATTGGCCACCGTCGTCGTCGCATAGCGGAAACAGGAATAACGGATATCGTCGGGATCGAAATCGGGATCATCGGTCGGGAAATCACGGGCTACGATAGCGTTTTTGAAACCGATCGCTTCGAAAGCAGGTTGCCAGTCCTCGATACCCAATTTGATATATTTTTTCCATTTAGCCGGCAGGGCGTTATCCACATAAAAAACAATCGGTTTAGCCGGCTCTACCAATTCCCCTTTTTTATACCGTTCCAGTTCTTCGGGTTTAGGTTCCAAACGCCAGCGATTGACATAAGCGATCTTCTCGCTCTGATCTTTTTCGGTGGAATACAACACTTTCCGATCGGAGAAATACCCCATCCGGGGATCGAGTAAACGAGGCCGCATCGGCTCATCCGGCAGCTGTATCATCGACAAATGGACGACAGCCGTAAAAGGAGTACCGTTGACCGTATAGGCCACCCGGCTTTTTACAGAAATATTCTGCGGGAAAGCCTTGAAATCGAGGATCGACGACAGATCGGCCTTAAAAACCCCTTTCATCTTTTTCATACCGAACAAAGCATCGAAGGGAGAGGCAGGAATAAAAGGACTTACCGGCCGTTCGTCGGCACAAAACAATTTAGTGGCATCGATCACCATCGCACTCGAATCTTTACTGAATGCTTTGATCGGAAAAGCCCGGATGACCGGTTTCAGATTGTTCCGTTCCATAGATATTGCAATCGGTTCGTTTTCATCACATACCGATCTACTGATCACATTATGGAGATAGACTTTTTCCTCATCGCAGCTCCATTCCACCAGCATCGGATCCTGAGGCATCTGTCCGGCCACCACATCCTTATTGTCGCTGATCTCCGCCACCCTACCGGCGAACAACATCGGTTTTCCCATCAACTTCACCGGTATTTCCATATAGAATGTACTTTTCACCATATGTAAGGTGATCAGTCCCTTCTTCGTGCGGGCTTCTTTAGTAATCACCTTATCATAGCTTTTGTCCTCCGTTTTTTCTTTCTTCAAGGCGTCGGCCAAAGCCGGAGTCGTCTCTTGCTTTTTACGTTTCTTCTTAAAATCATTGGCATTGGCCGATAAACATACAGCCAATAAAAGAATCACGAAATAAAAAAATCTGTTTTTCATACTTCTCGTTTTATTAATATTGATCATTTCCTATTGCCTGAATATCCACTCCATACACTTCTTTCAGTTGATTTACCAATAAATGGTATTTATCTTTCAGCCGATCGTACGGAGCGATCAATGCCTCCATTTCCGCGGTTGTATGGGTCGTAACCATATCGATAAATTGATTGATATCCAGCGTTTTGTTAGGAGCCATACAGTAGTTGGTCCCATTATCGGCCGTCCGGTCACGGTCCCAGAATCCATATTTCTTCATATCGATCTCATCGGGTTTGAGCCCACTATTCCCATCCACCAACTTCAGATTTCCCCCGTAATAATCCTCGCTGATATTCCAGAAAGCTTCGGGAAGATCCATCATTTCATTATTGTATAAAAAATTCGCCCAGAAAGCAGCCTGTACCTTTCCTCTCAATTCAAACAGGCTATCGGCCGGAATCTCACCTATCCCGTTACGGATTCGACCGATTCCCAGAAAACTCAAGCCTGCTGTCGCCGGTTCATCCGGGTACCATACACCATTTTTAAGCACTTGCACTGAATCGGCCAGTAAAATCTTGAAGGGGAAATAATGTTTTTTAAAATCATCGGTATAATATTGGAACAAAACGTTGTCCAAATAGGCCAAACCTTCGTTCAAAGTAACCTTATCCGTTTGTTTTATCAATTCCACATCCAATACGGTACTCATATTCCATCGATAATCGACTTCCTCATAATCATATAAAATAAATACACCGTAGTCATGATAAAACCCATAAATAAAGTGATCCAGGGGGTCTTCACTATCTTCCACCTTGTACTTGGGCTCGTCTTCTTCTCCCTCGATATTCTCCTCTTTATAACAGGAACTCAGGAAAACACCTAACAGAATATATATCAACCATCTAGTTTTCATAACAATTATCGTTTTAAGTTAAAGGTTTCATTGTCGAGACTCATATGATCAATTTTCTCCGGTAACATTCTGATTCTCCCGTTGTGGACGGGGATTGTCGACCAGTGTCGGATCATATTCCACTACCGACCGGGGTAAAGGCAAGGTATAGGCCGGATCGTCTTTTTCGAGTACATATTTTTCAACGACATCGGGTTGCTTGATATCGGGTGTAAAGGTATGCTCTATCCGGGGCCGGTCCCAACGCCTCAGGTCGAACCAGCGATGAAATTCGAAGCTGAGTTCCCGCCGTCTTTCTTCCCTTACCCTCCGGATGACGTCTTCTTTAGTCACCGCTTGTACCTCTTCGTACACTTTCAGGCGTTTTTCCCGAATGGTTTTCAGATCCTGTAAAGCTTTGTCTTTATCTCCTTTCTCGGCATAAGCCTCTGCCCGGTTCAGGTAGGCTTCCGCTGTCCGGAAAGCATATCCGTATATGCCGGTAGTTCCCGAAGTTTCCGATTTTTGGGCCGTATAAACAGCTCCCCGTTTGTAGAAGAAATGCGTCAATCTCCAGTCGTTATCCCCGTATAATGCCTGAAGATCGTCGGAAATCGGGAAATTACATTTGGCCAGCCAGGCATAATAACTCACCAGATAATAGCCATAAGTAAACAATATCTCAGGATTCTTTTCATTCAGAAAATAATCATCGTCGCTCATTGCCGACAAATCATAGAGCTGAGGTTGTGCAGCGATCACATACGTCGCATATTCGATGGCTTTATCATACTCTTTCTTATACAAGCTCACCCGGGAAGCCAACAAATACGTAGCCGGCAGGTTCCAGCGGAAACAGGTCTTCGTCAGGTTGGAGGCTTTGAAACAAGTAATCGCTTCTTTCAGATCGCTTTCTATCTGCCGATAGATTTCAGCCACACTCTCCCGGACAAACTTCCGGTCTTCCATCCCTACCACATCGTTGACCGGAACTCCGAGATCCGTTTCGGCCGTCGCCTGATTATAAGGTTGTCCATACAAATTCACCAGCATAAAATAACAATAAGCCCGCAAAGCATAAGCTTCTGCCTTCAAGTCTTCTTTCTCGGCCTTCGATCCGCTGATATCCCCGATATTATCCAGCGTAATGTTACAGATCAGGATAGAATGATAATATGTCTCCCAAGCCTTATCTTCACTGATCGCTCCGGAAACCGTCTGCTCCGGATCGGCCTGCCAGGTATAGTAGCCATAACCGCTGGCCCGGGTATCTCCCCCCAGAAAACTACCCTTGATATTTTCTTTCACATCGTCCGTCATGATGTCCAGGTAAGTATGTATCTGGGTTTCATCCCGGATATAGGCCTCACCGAAAAGGAACTCCCGGTAATCTTTGACCGACTTCGGAATAATCAAATCCTGTGATTTCTCTTCCAAAAAATCAGAGCAAGAGGAAAACAATATCAGTAATACCCCTAATAATCTTATATATCGTTTCATAGTCTGCTATTTAAAAAGTGATATCTAATCCCAAAGTATATGAAGAAGTCGGAGGTGTAGAAACTCCTCCCAAAGTCACCTGTTCCGGATCCTGTCCTTTCAATTTTTTATCGGCCAGTAACCAGAGGTTAGTCGCCTCGAAGCGCACACTGATCATTTGGGCCCGGATCTTATGACAGATTCTATCGCTGAAATTATATCGCACATACAAGTTTTTTAAGCGCAGATAATTCCCTGAAGCCACCCGTAGATCGCTCTTATTGTACATCTCCCAGCCATTATCGGCAATCTTGATTTTCCGGTCGATCCCCAATCCGTACATATCCAGCGGATCGGTCGTCAATACCGGAATATCCGTACGGTTTTCATCACCGGGTTGTTTCCACCGGTTCACAAACGCCTGATTCATATTTTGCTGAGGCTGCGGAAGCCGCTGTCCGGAATCATTATACAAGTTGTTCAGCCGGATCTTAGTCCCCAAACTATAAGAAAAAAATCCTCCGATAGCTAAATTCTTATACGAGATATCCGTACCGAACCCACCGGTAATATCCGGTATACGGGTACCCGAATAGGCGAAAACCTTAGCAAACATCTCCGTTTGGGTGATACCGTCGGTTTCTTCGATATCTTTAAAAGTAGGCAAGCCGTTAGCATCCAACCGATCATATTTATAAGAATAAAAAGTATTCAGGGCTTCTCCCGGAATAACAGCCGATCCATCGAGATATTCCTTGTATCCGTAATCCGTCGTAATCCCGGATTTCGTTACCTTATTGATATTCCGGGCCCCATTGATATTCAGTGCCCAGGTAATATCTTTCGTTTTCACCGGCACTACATTCAACACGATTTCATACCCTTTATTTTCCAGGTTTCCGGCATTCAGCTGCATAGTCGTACTCCCGGTCGTCGAAGCCACTTCTTTGGAAATGATCTGATCTTTCCCTTTCTTCCGGTATACTTCTACACTACCGTTCAATCGGTTATCGAGGAAAGCGAAATCCACCCCGAAGTTCCACGAAGTCGTCTTTTCCCAGCGCAATTGCGGATTGGGCAGCTTCGATAACTTTGAAATATACTGTTTCGAAATCGGATCGAAGGATCCCAGCTGGATCAACAAATTCGGTGTCTGATCGGGTGAGACATTCCCCTGAATACCGTATGATCCCCGGAAAGCAAACATATTCATCCACATCACTTCTTTCAGGAAGGCTTCTTCGTGCAGATTCCATCGGCCCGAGACCGACCAGATCGGTAAAAAACGGTTACTCTTATCCTGTCCGAACTTATTGGAACCGTCGGCCCGGATATTGAAATTGACGATATAGCGGTTCATATAGTCGTAAGTGAATGTTCCATACCATGACATCACATTGGTCAGGGTATTGGTGATCACATTCGGATGACTTTTCATCAGATCACCATATTTCGGCCACTGCACCGGGTCGATCTCTACAAATTTTTCTCCCCGGTCGGGCAAATAACCGTATTCCGTCGATTTCAATCCTTTGTATTTAGACGAACGTGCCTCCGTACCGGCAACCACCGTGATCTGATGATCTTCCAGAAATTGAAAAGAATAATCCACTTGTGCCCTTGCAGTATAAGAAGTATTCCGGGTATCCGTATTCACCAGTTCTCCCCCGTAAGGCAACTTACATTGCTGTTCACGCCAAATGTCACTATCGGGCAATTCCAGTCCGTAATTATAATTTCTGAGCTGAGCAGCCGCGTAAGATTGTTCGTCGAACCATTCTTTTTGATCGGTATTCGACCGATTATAACTCAAGGCGCCGGTTAATCTTAATCCAGGAATAATCTCCCATAGTAAATTAGCATTGAAATTCAACGTCGTCCCCTCGATATTCATCCCCGTATGTTGCATTTCGTTCACCACATTGTATTGTAGCGGGAATTCATAGCCTTGCGTCTTGTTGTAATAAGCCAACGTACCGTCCTCATTATAACAGGGTATCGCACGGGAAGTATTATAGGCATACTGATAAGGAGACAAAGAAGAATGCAGGTAATCCTTATCGTCGGTCGACGCTCTCATCTGCAACTCCATTTTCAGATTGGAAAGCAGATTCACTCCCAGTTTCATCAGGCCGTTGAACTGTTTTACACCGGTACCTCTCACCGTAGCGGGGATATGCTGTAAACCACCTGAAAAATAATAATTTACCTTATCGTTAGCACCTGAAATAGAAACATTATGTTTTTGTGAAAAAGAGGTCCGGTAAATGATATCGAACCAATCGGTATTCACTTCTTCCAGTCTTTTCACTTTCTTCTGAAACTCTTCATAAGTAATGGTCCGGTCGTACAGGTCCAGCAAAGCACCTTCATAAGAAACCCTGGCCGGAGGAGTACCGAACGACAATCCCCTCTGTTCGATTTCCTTGGATACCTCGATCCGGTCCTTCGAATTCATCCGGTAGAGCCCGTCGTATTCCGGTCGTTCATTGACCGATAAATTCATTGAATACCTCACCCGGGGCTTCCCGATTTTTCCTTTCTTAGTGGTAATGACGATAACTCCATTGGCAGCTTTTACCCCATAAATAGCGGTAGCCGAAGCATCTTTCAAAACGTCTATCCGTTCGATATCCTGTGGATTCAGCGAAGAAATCGCATTTCCGATGAGGTTTACGTTATCGAGGCTATTCAATTCTTCGGCACTGATCTGTACGGGATCTTCCAGAATAAATCCATCGACTACCCACAAGGGTTCGCGGTTACCTGAAATCGTCGAAGATCCGCGGATTCTGATTTTCGTTGCAGCTCCGGGAGTCGAGGAAGATCCCATAACATTCATTCCCGGAATTTTTCCCTGCAACATATTATCCAACCCCAAAGCAGCTCCTTCCCGCACCAAATCACCATCGATAGTAAAGACGGAAGAAGAAAGCTTACGTTTCTCGATATTCTGGTAACCGGTCTTCACGATCACTTCCTGCATCAATTCGGCCACACTCTCCATCACGACATAGAGGTTATCTTTATTCGCTTTCACTTCCTGTGTACGCATTCCCACAAAAGAAAACACTAAGATCTCTTCTCCCGAATTCAAACGGATCTCGAATTTTCCCTCTATATCCGTTGCTACTCCGGCTGTTGTATTTTTTACCACCACAGATACTCCGGGTAGCGGTTCTCCTTTAGAATCCACTACTTTTCCTTTCACTGTCCGCATATCGGTCTGCTGGGTTTCCGATTCTTTTTTCGGAGTAATTAAAATATAGTCCTCGACCTGATTGTAACGATAAGGTAACCCCTGAAAGATCGATTGTAAGGCCTCCTCTAACCGGGCTTCGTTCAGGGATACAGAGACTTTCGTCCCGACATTCACCTCCTGAGTATTATACATAAAGTGCACGCCTGTTTGTTCTTTCAATACTTTCAACACCTCTCCGAGTGTTTTATTCTGCAGCTCTACGGTCACTTTCCCCTGAGCCCATACGGTTGCCTGAGTATGCAAGCTCGATACAAATACGAAAAAACAGCACAACCTGACAATCAGTCGTATGCCGGATGGATTTTTTCTTCTTTTTTTCATAATTTTGTAGTTTAGTAGATTCAAATTTTCGAAACCCGGATCGTTTTATTTTCTAACTGGAACCGTACCCGAGCCAATTCTTCCAGCATCCGCAACACAAAATCCAATTCACGATAACGGGTAGCAGCTCCCGTAAAAGTGATTGCTTTCAACTGCGGATCGGCAAATACAAAGTCTACATCGTACCAACGTCCCAATTGATCGGTGATTTCGCCTAAAGACATGTTTTCAAATTCAAAAGTTCCGTCTACCCAGGCAGCCACAGCCCGGGCATCGACTTCACATTTTTCTATTTCTTCTTTCAGGCAAACGGCTTGTTCGCCCGGTGACAAGACCAACTGTCCTTTTCTATTCGACACTTTGACCTTTCCCCTCAACAAAGTAGTTTTCACCGCACTTTTACCGGTATAAGCAGAAACATTAAAGCGCGTACCCAACACCTCGACGCGATTGTAGAAACTCTCGACAATAAAAGGACGGGCTGTATCTGTTACTACTTCGAAACAAGCTTCCCCTTTCAGCATCAATTTTCTCTCTCCCTTGCCAAAAACCGTGGGATAAGTCAGTTCGGTTTCCGCATTCAGCCACACCCGTGTACCGTCCGACAATACCAGGGAATATTCCCCGCCCCGGGGCACGGTAATTGTATTATAAGCCAATTTTTCCTGTTCCTGGCTTACAGCCTGATAAACGATATGCTCCTGCCCTCCGACTGAAATCCGGGTACCGTCTTCCTCGGTCAATACGCAGGTAGTCTCTTTTTCCAGTGTAACTTCCCGCCCATCCGACAAACGCAACACCGCCTTTCGGCTACCCGGAACGATCTGAGACAAAGCAGTCTCCCGACTTTCCTGTAACTGTTGCAACGAATAATACAATAATCCGCTACCCAATAAAAGGATCAGTATTGCAACTTGTTTCCACCATTCCTTCCATAATCGACGTCTCTTCCGGGGCGAGGCAGAGAGACGGCAGGATATTTGCTCCCAGGCCTGCTCCTCCTGAATCCCATCCCAACACCCCACCTTACGCCCTTGTCTATAAGTTCTCACCCATTCCCGGAAAGTTTGCCGATTTTCCTGTTTTTCCTCCAACCACCGTTGTAAAAACCGGTATTCTTCTTCCGATAATTCATGTTTACAATAGCGAACCACATAAGAGACTAATTCCTCTTCATTCATTGCTTTCGATTTTAAATTTATCCTGCGCACAGACGATTTATTTAGAAAACGTTTCTATTACCTAAAGCTCAAAAAGATTAAAATGGGTGAATGAAATGAAATTTTTTTTTCGAAAAAATAATTTACCCGAAAAGGCAATTTACGGATAACCTATCCCCCAAGGCTTTTCAGCGATACCCCGATCGCTATTTCCGAAGTAAGAAAACAAGCAGAATTTGAAGAGAACTGCGCAATTGTTTCAATGCACGGGCAAAATGAGTCTTTACGGTATTCACAGATAAACCGAGAAAGTCAGCTACTTCTTTGTATTTCATATCTTTTAATACGATCAGCTCGAACACTTTCCGGCATTGTTCGGGAAGACGGGCTATTTCGGCATATAATTTCCGGCACTCTCCCTCAAACTCCTCTTCGGAATACACCGGTTCGTCGATATATTCCTCTTCCAACTGTAAATTATAGCGGTTCTTCAATTTTAACACCTTCGCACAATTATGCCGGACAGCAGTAAAAAAATAAGCCCTCAACGATCCCTCGAACTGTTTATCTTTATATTTTTCCCAAAACTTCACAAACAAGTCCTGGACGATATCTTCCGACTCACCGAAAGAATCCAGAAAGTTCATAGCAAAAATACAAAGAGGCTTATAATAAAGATCAAAAAGGCTTTTTAGTCCATCCGGATTACCGCAACTAATCAAGGTCAATATTTCCTGTTCATCTTTACACCTCATATAGTACGGCAAAAATAAAAAAATATTGAAAGAACTAATTCTTCAAATAGATGATTTTCTTGGTTTCAAAAAAATCTTCCGAAAAAAAGTCAGGAATGGAATAGATTTTCACTTTAGAACGGAAAGGTGCAATTTCTTCCTCAAAATCTCCTCCTTTTAAATAGATCACTCCATTGTCCAGGGAATGGGCCGAGTCCTTCCGGATCTTTCCCCGGATCAGTTTGACAAAGGCAGGAAAAGCTGTCACAGCCCGGCTGACAATAAAATCCTGTTGTTCCGCAACATTTTCCACGCGGATCTGCTCGGTCCTGACATGCTGTAACCCCAAAGCATCCCGAATCCCTTCCACGACTTTTATCTTTTTGCCGATGGAATCGATCAGATAGAAATTTACCTCAGGAAACAAAATAGCCAAAGGAATCCCCGGGAATCCTCCTCCTGTACCGACATCCATCACCCGAGTCCCGGGAGCAAAACGGATGATCTTTGCGATCGCCAGTGAATGCAACACATGATGTACCCAAAACTCATCCATATCTTTGCGGGAAATCACGTTTATCTTTTCATTCCATTCCCGATACAAACCTTCCAGACGAGCAAAACGTTCCCGTTGTTCCTCCGTCAGTTCCGGAAAATAATCATATATCAAATTCACTGTGTCCATAGTCAAAATAATTAACTTACCTCCGATCCTTTCCCTGTTTTCCTGCGGCATTATTATAAAGCGGCAGCAAAATTACACAAATCACACCGACCACGATATATAACAACGTCATTGTACCGTGGGTCAATAGAGCAAAAGTTTTGGCCATGCTTTCGATATTCGGGGTATGCGGCAAATAAATCATCAAAGCCGCTATAACCATAAAATGCCAGGCTCCGATACCTCCCTGTACAGGAGCCACCATACCATAACTCGAAAGAACGAAAATGGTCAACCCGACCAGTGCCCCCAAATGCGAAGTAAACTGAAAACAGAAAAAGCAGACATAAAACATCAGGAAATACATCAACCAGATAAATAAGGAATAAAAAACGAACAATCCTTTGTGTCGCACATCTTTCACACTAAGCAACCCTTCTTTCAGTCCTTTAAAAAAAGAATGAATCCGTTCTTTAAAACGAGTTTTACGGATCAACCGCCAAAACAACCAACCGACGGCCGCCAAAACAACCAACACCAACAACATCCATGAAGAATGGAACATATTCACCACCTTCTCTTCAATCTCCTGATTATTATCTAAAAAAATACCGACTTGTTTAAACTGGGTAATGACGACAATCAAGGTCAGGAACAATAAAATCATCATATCGATTACCCGTTCGGTCACAACCGTACCCAATAATTTAGAAAAAGGAACTTCCTCATATTTACTGACTACCCCACAACGGGTAAACTCGCCCATCCGCGGGATAGCCAAATTGGCGAAATATCCGATCATCACCCCCATAAAACTATTCCCGAAAGAAATCCTATACCCCATAGATGCGGTCAGCAACTGCCACCGCAGGGCCCGGCTGACGTGACTGGCAATCCCCATAACACAAGCTACTCCGATCCAGAAATAATTCACATCTTCTTTAAGCACTGTCAGCAATTCATCCCAATTCTGATCCCGGTAGACCAACCAGAATAAAAAGGCCGATACGGCCAGAAATAAAAAAAATTTTATCGTATTTTTTACAAGAGGGTGCATACGAAAATCGGTTTATAAAATTGTTTGCAAATGTACAAAAATATGCCCATGCCCAAACCGTTTTCCGCCGAAATTGTATACTTTTGTAACATGAGTATTGTCAGAGCTAAAAAAAGTCTGGGACAGCATTTTCTGCGTGACCAGAATATTGCACGGAAAATTACGGATAGTTTACTTCCTGTCACCCGGGATATACTGGAAATCGGTCCGGGGATGGGTGTACTTACCCGCCATCTTTTCGCCAATCCGGCATTTTCGGTCCGGGCCATCGATATCGATCAGGAATCGATCGATTATCTGCATCAGGAATTACCGGAATATCAGGACCGGATTCTATACGGAGATTTTCTGAAAACAGATATCCGCCAATATTATCAGGAACCTTTCTCTGTGATCGGCAATCTACCTTACAATATCTCATCGCAAATTTTCTTCCGGATCATTGAAAACCGGCATTTGGTCCGTCAGGTGGTCTGTATGATACAAAAAGAAGTGGCCGAACGGATTGCAGCCTCTCCGGGTAGCAAAACATATGGTATTTTAAGTGTCTTTCTTCAAGCATTCTATCACATCGAATATCTATTCACCGTAGGGGAGAAGGTTTTCGATCCGCCTCCTAAAGTCAAATCGGCAGTCATCCGGTTGACCCGGAACGAACGCGTGGAACTGGGATGTGAAGAGAAACTATTCTTCAATGTCGTAAAAACAGGGTTCAATCAACGCCGGAAGACACTCAGGAATTCAATCCGCGGGATCATTCCTCCGGGATTCGACTCTCCCTATCTGAATTTACGGCCTGAACAGCTCGGTATTACCGACTTCCTCCAGCTCTGCCAGGATATCGAGAAAAACAGGAACATTGGCGATAAAGCATAAAACGACGATCTAAAATTTTCAGGATGCAACAATTTGAATTAACCCACGAATTTCTGAGTCAGTTGGAAGAACTGATCGATGCCGGCAACAAGACCGAGGTCAGCAAACAAATTGCCGGGCTTCACCCCGCAGATATAGCAGAAATCCTGGAGGAGCTGAATAATGAAAGGGCACAATTCGTATTCTTGTTGCTGGATAACGAAAAAGCAGGAGACGTACTGGCAGAAATCGACGAAGAGGAAAGAGTACATTTTATCGAATCTTTTCCGGCAGAAACTATCGCCCGTCGTTTTATCGACAATATGGACTCGGATGATGCCGCCGATCTGGTAGCGAGCATGCCTAACGAACAGCAACACGAAGTGTTGTCGCATATGGAGGACCTCGAACAGGCAGGAGATATTGTCGATTTGTTGCATTATGACGAGGATACGGCCGGAGGGTTAATGGCCAAAGAGCTGGTGATGGTAAATGAAAACTGGACCGTCCTGACCTGTCTGCGGGAAGTCAGCCGTCAAGCTGAAAATCTGGATGAAATATACAATATATATGTAGTCGACGACGACAACAAGCTAAAAGGACGTTTATCCCTGAAAAAAATCATTACCGCCCCTACCTCGGCAAAAATCAGTAATCTTTACTATCCTGACATTATCTCGGTCAAAACCGACGAACCCGCGGAATCAGTGGCTTTGATTATGCAAAAATACGACCTGGTCGCCATCCCGGTAATCGATCAGGTAGGCCGCTTAGTCGGACGAATCACCATCGACGACGTAGTCGACTTTATCCGTGAAGAGGCAGACAAGGATTACCAGATGATGTCCGGTATCTCGCAGGATGTAGAATCTTCGGATAGCATCTGGGCACAGACCAAAGCCCGGCTCCCCTGGCTGATCATCGCCCTGTTCGGAGGAATGGTATCGGCCTGGATGATTTCCCGCTACGAGGCGGAAATCGCTTTATTTCCGGTTACAGCGATGTTTATTCCGGTCATCACTGCCATGGGAGGGAATGTCGGTATACAGTCGTCGGCCATCGTCGTAAAAGGCTTGGCTTCCAATTCATTGAGCCTGAAACATGGCTTTCAGAATATCGTAAAAGAAATCGGAGGAGCTCTGATCAATGCCACGATTTGTTCCTCTATCATATTCTTGCTGACTTTGTGTTTCGGGATGCAAACTCTGGCCATGCCCATCACGGTAACGCTATCGCTTTTTGTCGTTATCCTCTTCGCATCTATTTTCGGTACGGCCTTCCCGCTTTTATTAAACCGGATGAAAATCGATCCGGCCTTAGCGACAGGTCCGTTTATTACTCTGACCAACGATATCATCGGTCTGAACATTTATCTGATCACCGGCCGCCTGATTTTAACCGGACTCGGATAGTCCTTTTCTCTGCATAATTATTTTTGCCTTTTGCATAATTATAACCTGTAAATATAAGGTTACTAATCATTTATGTGCTATTTTTGTAACGATACTTAAAGTAGAAAACAACGGAATACAAACTTTTAATCTATGAAACCCTCGGTTCCGAATGTCATGTATCTGAAACAGATAAGGGACAGAGTAGTTTCATATAACTGCAAAAAATAAATTATAATCATATGAATCCAATCGTTGAAGTAAACGTTCAGTCAGAAATCGGGAAATTAAACGGAGTCATCATCCATACTCCCGGCGAAGAAGTAGAAAACATGACCCCCGAAAATGCTGAAAGAGCTTTATACAGTGATATTATCAATCTTTCGATTGCCCGGAAAGAATACAAACAAATTTCGGGAGTTTTATCCAAACTGACGAAGACTTATGAAGTCAAAGACCTGTTGTGTAATATTCTGAAAGACGATAAGATCAAACAGGAAGTGCTCGACCGGATCGAGCGGATCGAACCGTTTATCGGTGAAAAATCTCCGAAAGGCAGCCTGAAAGAACAATTACTGGAAGAAAATGCAGAAAATCTTTCCCGCCTATTGATCGAAGGAGTAGAAATGGTCAAGGACAATCTGACGAAGTTTTTGAGTAAAGACTGGTTTGCATTACGTCCCATGCACAATTTCTTTTTCACCCGTGATGCTTCTATGAGTATGTACAACGAAGTGTTGATCGGTCGTATGGCCAATTCCATTCGTGACCGGGAATCGGTGATCATGCAGTCTATTTTCGATTTTACACCCGAATTTAAAACTCAAACGCTGACTATTCCTCCCATTTCCGGTAGTACTCAAAGAGTACGTACCATAGAAGGTGGTGACGTTTTGATTGCCCGCGACGATATTTTAGTTATCGGAAACGGTGCCCGTACCAGCACCCAGGCGATCGATATGCTGATCAACGAGTTTATTCGCCGGAAAAGTGAAAAAGCACAACATATTATTGTGCAGCAACTGCCTCATACACCGGAATCCTTCATCCATCTGGATATGGTATTTACCTTATTAGATCAGGATAAATGTATGGCTTTCGAACCGCTGATTCTGAATCCGGGAAGCTATCAAACCGTCCACATCAAGATCCAGAATGGAAAACTCCAGAGTATCCGCAGTGAAAAGAACTTACTCTCTGCCCTGAAAAAACTGGGTATGGATCTGGAGCCCGTACTTTGTGGTGGTAGCGACGACTGGAATCAGGAACGCGAACAATGGCATAGCGGAGCCAATTTCTTCGCCGTCGGTCCTGGTCAGGTCCTGGGATATGCCCGCAACAATTACACGATGGAAGCCATGAATCATGCAGGATTCGAAATCATCCGGGCCAATGACTTCATCGACGGCAAAGTCAATCCGGGTGCTTACGAAAAATATGTAATTACCATCGACGGCTCCGAACTTCCCCGCGGTGGCGGTGGCGCCCGTTGTATGACCATGCCGATCAACCGGACAAACCTATAAGACTGACGGCTTTTCAAGCCTGATCGGCGAGGCCTCTGATTGGAGAACCTTCGGTTCTGATTAGCGGAACTACCTTCCGGATTCTATTCCGAAGGTTCACCCATCAAAAATTTGTAAACTTTCAAGGATCAGTCCCCTTTCAAACCCTATCTTCCACTCCCCCCTCTCCAACAACTCGAATCTTTTTTATCAACTCTCCCCCTCCTTTGCAACTCAATAACTCAGCAACTCTTTTCAACTCTCTTTTTCATCTCCCGAAATTATTTGTAATTTTGTTTCCCGATTATCGACAGCATATTTATTCCCTTAAAATGTCTAAAATAAAATATTATATCGCCAGTTTTCGATTGAGGACTTTACCTCTTTCTTTATCCGGAATCTTTTTAGGAACTCTTTTAGCTGCCTCGGAAGGTTATTTCAACTGGGCTCCTTTTCTATTAGCAGTAGTGACCACCCTTTGTCTTCAAATTTTATCCAACCTGGCCAACGAATTAGGTGACCTACAAAAAGGTACGGATAATGAGGAGCGTTTGGGCCCCATCCGGAGCATTCAGTCGGGAGCCCTGTCCCTGAAAGAATTTAAACGAACGATTTTACTTTTCGTCCTGCTATCCGTTTTATCCGGGACTGCTCTGGTCTCCACCGCTTTTGAAAGTTTGCTGAGCACAGACGGACTGATTATGCTGATGCTGGGAGCCGCTTCGATCGTTGCCGCCATCAAATACACGGTCGGCAAAAATGCTTACGGCTATCATGGTCTGGGAGATGTCTTTGTCTTTTTATTTTTCGGATTACTCAGTGTCTGCGGGGCCTATTTTCTAATGACTCATCGGTTATCGATCAGTATCTTTCTACCTGCCACTGCTGTCGGTCTGTTATCGACAGGTGTATTGAACCTGAATAATATGCGCGATATCGAAAACGACCGGCTTTGTGGTAAACGTACTTTACCGGTGATACTGGGGATCTCCAAAGCCAAAGTATATCATTTCTGCCTGATCATCGGAGCATTCGTTGCAATGAGTAGCTATATGGGCTTATGCGGATTCAGGCCTTTTCATTTTATCTTTTGGTTCACCCTCCCTCTCTTTCTGATCCATTTGAAAAAAGTAGTCCAAGCGGAAGGTCGCGAGTTGGACCCGCAATTGAAAGTATTATCCCTTTCTACTCTGCTGTTTACACTTTTGGCCGGTTGGGGAGCTTTCCATTTTTGACCGACGAAAAAATCATTTTTCTCCGACATACAAGCTGGCGATACCGAAGCTCAGTTTCCGCCGGACCGGATGCTGAAAACCACAGTCCCGCATAATTTGCAGGAACGTTTCGCCCTGAGGAAATTTCATTACCGATTCGGGCAGATAAGTATAGGCTCCTTTATTCCCTGAAATCCATCCCCCGATCGTCGGAAGAATATGACAAAAATAAAAGCGGTACAACTGTTTCATCGGAAAATGCTCCGGCATAGAGAACTCGAGAATAATCACTTTCCCCCCCGTTTTCAATACCCTGTACATTTCCTGTAATCCCAACTCCAGATGCTCGAAATTACGCACACCGAAAGCCACCGTCACCACATCGAACATCCCGGTTGCAAACTCCATATGTTCGCAATCCCCGGTCTTCAACTCAATGGCATCAGCAAGATGCAGATCGCCGACCTTTTTCTTTCCGATCTCCACCATATTTTCCGAGATATCTATTCCCGTCACTTGCTTCACTCCGGCCCGGTGCGCTGCAATAGAAAAATCACCTGTACCACAGGCAACATCCAATAAGCATCCCTTCTCCTGTTCTCCGATGCAGCTCATCGCTTTCCGTCTCCACCCCTTGTCGATATTCATCGACAACAGATGATTCAGCAAATCGTATTTCGGGGCGATATCATTAAAAATATCTTGAACTACTTCTTTCTTAGCCATATTACAAAGTAAAAGGTAATAATAAAAGGTAAAAGGTAAAAAATGCGATGAACACTTTTTACCTTTTACTTTTTACTTTTTTAATTAGTTTCAGGTAATTTCCCTTCTAAAGCAGATTTTACGACAGCAACAGCATCTTCCAATCCTTCGGCAAACTTCTCGAAATCTTCCTTGTACAAGAAAATTTTATGTTTCTCATAGCTCGAAACACCATCTTTATCGAATTTCTTTTTACTCTCTGTAATGGTCAGGTAGTAGTCATTGTTACGTGTAGCCTTTACATCAAAGAAATAAGTTCTTTTGCCGGCTTTCACTGCCTTTGAATAAACCTCTTCCCGGTCTTCATTCATGTCAAATCCCTCATTTTTTCCGTATTCTTCCATCATCAAATAAATTTAATATTCAGAAATGTTTATTGAACTTAACTTTTTCTCCGGATTATTCCCGGTTACAACCACGCTTTGCCGCCTTTCACGTTTCAAATGTAGAAAAATCCTAAGAAACAAAACTACATTTTAAGTTTTTTTTTCCAGAAGTAATGTTTAATCCTTTCTTTTTATACAGTAACTTTGTATAAACAACTAAAAGTAATATTATGCTATTTACCATCTTCATCATCGTTGCCATTCTCTTAGGTCTGGCTTTAGTAGGCCTGGGTATCAATATATTATTCAGGAAAAACGGGAAATTTCCCGAAACACATATCGGCAAAAACAAAGCCATGAAAGACCGGGGAATTCATTGTGCCAACACCACCGACCGTCTCGACCGGCAAAACTATAAACCTGTCGATCTGCAACCGGAATAAAGTTCAGACCACTTTCCAGCCTTTAGCGTGCAGAAGTTCCATCCGGCACTTCCGCTCACTTCCATTGTGCTGTTCGAACCGGATAGTGGCCTCTCTTCCTTCGGTAAAAGCAGGTAAAGAACTAAAAAGCTGATTCAACGCCTCTGCCTCGAAACCATTACCACCGATATCTACACAGACCAGGCCGTCGCACCCACCCAGGTACAAGGAATGCAACCGATTCGAAAAACAAAATAAGTACAGCAGATCCGGACAAGCATCCAACTCCAGACTTTGCAAAACATTGTCGCTACAGTCCAGATACACCAGTTCCCGGTTACATCTTGAACGCAACACCGATAACCGATTCCCGGAACAATTCAAAAGTTTCAGCTTCGGACAACAAACCAATTCGAGCGTGATCAACCGATTATAAGCACAGTTCAGATTTTCCAGCAAGGGACACTTATCCAGCTTCAATTCGGTTAGATGGCATTTGGATACATCCAACTGACTGATAGCTGTACCCACCACCCGCACCCGATAGTATCCGGCCTGTTCATAATGATGCGCTGCCGAATGATCGGATTCACCGTCCCCCCAGTCCACCAGAAAAGTAATAGCCGTTATCCCCAACCGAACATCCGTTTCTCCGGGCAATTCGAGCCTCAACTCCACCGCCCCCAATAATTCCTTACCTCCGTTTTCGGAAGTATACCGTTTAAAAATAAGAGGAAGATTTTCCATAGGCAACCGTCTTTACAGCTCCTCCTCATTAAAAATGCGTGGAGCTTTTGATTTGAGTAAACAGGCACCGCCAAGCACCTACTGAACCAAATCGGAAAAGCCCACGCATAGCACGTGAGTATAATCCGATTTTACGTTCAGTTTGAAAATTGGCGGTTTCGTTTACTGTAAAATCGCGTTACTCGTATCTAATGTAGATATACCTTTGTTTTCTACATAATCACAAATATAATCAATTAGCGGAATATTATTCAGGATACACCATATTTTTTTCTTCTATGACCTCCAATACCTCTCTTAAATATTTATCGGCTTCATATTTAGCCATAGGCAAATTATGCAGCAAATAATTCCCGCAATCCCGGGGAGCGGCTCCCGGAACTTCCCCCTCGAAGTCACGGATAAACCGAAATGTTTCCCGCATCAGTTCCACAATATCTTTCGCCTGCAAATCTCCTTTCATCAGGAAATAATTTCCTGTACAGCAACCCATCGGGCCCCAGAAAACGATCCGTTCTCCCCATACCGGATGATTCCTCAGAAAAGTTGCCGCTAAATGTTCTATCGTATGCAATTCACCATACCCTAAGGCAGGTTCACGATTGGGTTCTTTCATCCGGATATCGAAAGTCGTCACCACCTGATCCCCCAGATAATCCTTACGGGAGACATATATTCCCCTCAACAAATGAATATGATCGATTGAAAAGCTCGGTATTTTTTTCATGATTTATGATTTTAGTTGATTATTCAGTAACCTGATTCACCAGCTGCTTCAAGATTTCAAAAGATTTTTCAGGCGCAGCAGTCCAGAAATCCTGATATTGCAAAGCATGATTTTCTACTTGCCCGGGCGTATCGCTGATTATCCGGCAACTCAAAAAAGGCGTCGCATACATATGACACACCTGTGCGATCGCTCCGCTTTCCATATCGACGGCCAATCCCTCCGGGAAATTCTCTTTTATACCTTCCAAAGCTACCCGGTCGGTAATAAACCGGTCCCCACTACAAATCAGTCCTTCACATAACGCAATATCACTTGTAACCGACAATGCCGCACTCAATAACTTTCTGTCCGCCTTGTAACGTGCAGGCATACCTTGTACCTGTCCCATTTCGTTACCTGTCCCACACCACACATCGTGGTATACCACTTCTTTCCCCACGACCATATCCATCACCCTCAGCCGGGCATCAATCCCTCCGGCTACTCCGGTATTCAGTATATAATCGGGCGAAAAATACCGGATCATCTCGACAGTCCCGACAGCTGCACATACCTTACCGATACCACATTGTGTCAAGACGATTTCCTTCTCCCCCAACTGTCCGGTCACATAACGGTACCCCCGTATTTCCTGCTCGTTTTTCCCGCTCAACAAAGCTTCCACCAAGCGGAATTCCCCCCCCATGGCCACTATAATTCCTATTTTCATACCGTTTAATTTAAAAAGGGATTGTATCTTTTTTCCTCTCCGATGGTAGTTGCCGGCCCATGTCCCGGCATCACTTTTACTTCATCGGGTAAGCACAATAACTTTCTACGAATGCCTTCTATCAGTACCCGTGCATTTCCTCCAGGCAAATCCGAACGGCCGACACTTCCGGCAAATAACACATCTCCGGCAATCAATAACCGATCGGCAGAACTATAATAACAAAGTCCTCCCGGCGAATGCCCGCCTACAGCAATCACTTCCAATTCCGACTCTCCGAAATGAACCCGATCACCGTCTTTCAAAAACTTCCCAACGGCAGGCGGCGGTGTAATCCCCGTAACTCCGAGCATAGCGGCATACTCTACAGCGTTCTCGATTAAAAAATTATCTTCATCCGAGGCCTGAGCACTCAGCCCATACGTATTTTTTATAAAATTATTCCCGAAGATATGATCGATATGCAAATGAGTATCCAACAAAGCCACGGGTTTCAACTTCTTTTGCGACAGAAAATCCTGCAATCTTCGTTCTTCCTCACCGCTAAAACATCCGCAATCGATGATCACGGCTTCCCCCGTCCGGTCATATAAAACCACCGTATTCTCCTGCCACGGATTATTTACAAAAATCTTTATTTCCATATCTTCTCATTTAATTTCCTACAAAGATAATGCAAGCCAGACAAATTTAATACTTTCGGTTAGCCATATCCTGAAAAAATTCTACAAGCCGGCCCTTCTACTGCATCAATGTATACCGGATACTCAAACCGAAATTGGTATTGGTGGTAGGATAGGAAAGAGAGAGATAAGGAGTATCAACTTTCCGGTCATAAAACAACCTTAAATTCAACCGGTTATTAAACGTATAGTCCGCGGATACTTTGATAGACATCACTTTCTCCCCTGCCGTCAACTGATCTACATTTTCGGTTATTCTTCGGATAATGGTATTGTTTTTCCGGATACTGAAATCGAACTGTACATTGATATCGTTGTTCAGCTGCTTATTTTTTAGGAAGATAGGAAGATTTCCAAACCGGTATCCCAGTCCCAAAACGATCTCGTTGCCAGAGGTTTCCGACAACTGAGCGTTTACCAGGCTCAGGCTCACATCCCGGCGACGGTTGATATCCCAATGGGTGGTCAGATTGTTGGCCCACACCATATCCATGCTGATCAGAGGATTGAATTGTTCGTTGATCGAAACCAGATTCACATCGAACAGTGACATCCAATTGTCTTGCAGGTCCCGGGCATCTTCGGCATATTTCAGATTAGAGGCAAACGAGCCGATATTGTATTTACAGATATAATTGTGGTTGACACTGATCGATTTGAATACTTTTTTCATAAAGGCGAAATCGATCAAACCGGTATACACCACCCTCCAATTCGGACGCATCGCCCAAATCCCGGGAATCAGGCCGTCATGTTTACTGGAAGCATAAGTCCGGTTGAAAGCACCGATCAATACGTCCTGTGAGGTAGGCCCGTATCCATCGTAAAAACCGGTCAGCTGCCCTTTGGCATCACGTAAGGGAATATCTCCTTTATTATAACCGGCCCCATAACGCTGTTTCGCCAGTTGAGCGGCCACTCTTTTCCGTTCTTCCAGAAATTCGTTATATACAGCCGCCGAAGCCTCCGGATTATTCCCGACACTATAAAAAGCTGATTTCAGTCCGATCGCCGACATACTGAAATTACCGGAATACATCTTATTGAGCGACTGAAAATCGGCTCCGTCATAAACGATATATTCACTGCTATTCCGGGAACGGCTCCAATTCGAAGTCAGGTTAACCCGCAATTTCTTTATCGGCTCGAACAAAGCCCTCACATAAACCGTACGGGAAGCATTCATCAGGAAAGGATTATTTTGGGTCGAATCGGTGGTTATCCATCCTTTCCCGGCCGCCTTCAACCCGAAATTCTCATCCTGACTGCCGAACAGGAACTTAAACCCGGGAGCGGAACTTCCGTTATAGCTCTGTTGTCCGAGCCAGCGGGCTTCCGGCAGGAAACCGGGTAATGTCGTCCCTTTATCTTCCGAATACCCGACACTCAGCGTCTTGAATCCGGTCAATATCCCTACAAAAAAACGGGCAACCGCATTTCCCACCCCGGCATGTGGAGTTTCCGTTCCGGTCACGAGCAACTTACCTCCTTCCAGAGTCTCGGAAGAATTGATCCGGATCTTGTTCCTACCGACCGACTCATATCCCAATTTGATATTTTTTCCATCGGCAGCCGTCAAGCGGGCTTGTATATCGCCGGTCTTCAACCGATGCCGTACAACGACCGGTTTTCCTTTTTGTACTTTATCCATTCCGGTTTCGAACTTCACGTTCTTCCCTCGCTGTTTCCGGGGCGGCCGTATCATTTCTCTCAAAAATTTAGACTTATTGTAAAGTGATGTCAACGATAAATCTCCGTTCATCTGCAAAGCACTCGCATTCCGGATCACATTCCCCAGATTCGTCGAATCGGCTGTCACCGCAGCTGCCTGCCAATCGTATCGGGTCGAATAGCCTAGCTGCAAAGAGGTCCAGTCCAAAAATGGTAACTTATTGACCGGTACGGTATATTGGACCGAAAAGTCATGATTATAATTTACCGGACGCCCACCGTCGAGGATATTGTTCCATACGGTATCTTTCCATTGCTGATAACGTTCGGGGTCCCTCTGCCGGTCGACGATCCCCTCCGGCTCATCGATACGTGCCTGTGTCGTCGCATGAAAATCGACCACCAGATTCCGGGTCAGATTAAATTTAAAGGCATAATCCCGGGTCCACATAAAATCCTTATCATAAGTAGGTTCGATCAATAAATTCGGATTATCCAGATTCTTCGATTTCACCTCCCGGTAATTCCGGGTAATATCCGAAGTAATCGAAAACATCGAAGGCATATAATAAAAATTAAAGTCTTTGATCAACCGCAAATATTTCGAATTCAATGTCTTGGATTTCGATTTTTTGAAAGGCTCCACTATTGGAGGCATCCCGTTGTAGATATAACTGATCAGTCCCCGGTAATTTTTTTCCAGGTCTCTTTCCAGGTTGACATTACGGGCAAAGGATTTATTATAAGAATAAGTCAGAGACAGATTCGACCAATCGAAAAAATGCGATTTACCGTCTTTACTTTCTATCCCTACGTTCGTAAAATTAAGGCTTTTGCGCATCACATAATCTTCCGCATTACGTTTGATCGAATCGCGCAAATGCCGGTTCGCTGCATTATCCAGGGCTACCTCCAAAGGGATATCCGAATCGAGGGGATCGTATTCCGGTAAAGTCGATTGTCGCGAATAAGCATAATACATCGGAATCCTCAACCGCCACCTTTCCGGAAAGAACTTACCGAATTCGACACTGGTAGAAAAATCGATCGAACGGAAATCCTCCCTTTCGATCTCAGCAGCATGCTGCTCGATACTGCCAAACCCGGGAGTCATCCGGCTACCGGCAAAACTGATCGTCGCCACATCGGCTAATTTTGCCGTAATCCGGGCATTAGCCGCCCAACCTCCTTTGTTATCGAAATCCGACAAACGAAGTTCGTTGACCCATACTTCGGCCGAACGCTCGCCTTTGCTGGATTCTCCCTGTGGATTACGGATACCGATCACGATATTTTTTACATTGCCTAAGGTCGGTTTACCCTTCACTCTGACTTTATGATTCAATTTGTCTATATCGGCATTCGGATCCAACGTTCCGACCAACATTTCGTATACTTCACTGTAATCGATCTCTCCGTCTCCGGTCCGCAATTCGGTATTTCTTTTCTGTTTCAAAGTCTGAAACCAGCTCAACGGCATTTCAATCCGGTTAGCCGACGGCCAAACCCCTTCCCTACCGGTATAATCGGAGGTATAGTAACCGGGTGAGGTCAATTTTAAAGGAATCTCATACTCATAGTAGTTGTTTACGTTATCATTACCCAAACGCAAAAACAAGGTCAGTTCGTCGTCCTGCAAGGGATATCCTTCGACAGCCTCGGCATGCACATCCATTTTCAGGGTTTTATACCGCAACAGATCCTTGCCGAACATCTTATATACCGCCCGGGAATCATTTTCGGGCAGATCGATCACTTTCAATGCCAATGCCTGTTCATTCAGTTCCCTCAACTGTGGATTAGAAGCATCCACAACCCGTTCTATTTCAGGGGGCATCACGTAATTTACCGGTGTCCGGGAAGCATTTTCTTCCAAATTGACCACCGAAATGTCGAAAACCGTCCTGGTAGACGAAGTCAACTGTCCATCGAGTGCTCCTTCGTATTTCCGCCAATTGTCTCTTACCAAATCCAGACCGGCCATTCTCAACACGATACTATCCTGAAACCCCCGCATCAGCATCCGCATAAAACGGATAGATTTAAAATCGGAAATTCCCCCGTAATCCGATTCATGTGCCGAAAGCGGTATTTTGATCTGATACCATTTGATCTCCTCGGTTGATCCATTAGGCAATTCGACACTAGAGGTCGTTATGTTGGTGATAAAATTTTCGCCGACTTTCATTTTCTCCGGCCGGAGTTCCAGGTGATAGCGGAAAAAAGCTTCTGTCTCATTCAGGGTATTGTCTCCGTTGATATCTTCCACATCAGGCAAGGTGGTGGCTGCTGTCGGATAAGATTCGGGCGACATATCGGCTGTCGGTGAGTTACCCTCCGTCCCGTTATACTGTTTATAGCGCTCCAATACAGGTGTTTCCAAAGCATCGTAATCCGATCCCCGGAAGAAATGATAATTATCCCCCGCCGGATCGTTCCAGGCCTCCCGGTATACTTTCGAATTTTCTCCGAAAGTCCGGCGCAAGGTCTCCAGATAAGCTGCGTAAAATATCCGCTCATCTTCATCGTTCATCCCGTCCAGCCCCACATCCTGATACCGCCGGGCCTGGCTGTTATTATCGAATCCATTGGTTATCGACTGTACACCCGGCACTCGTCCCCAGCGGGTGGTATCCACATGACGGATATCCGGTCCGGCAGGCAGTCCATTTTCAAAAGCTTTCCGGCCGTCTTTCAAAATATCCTCCGACACATTACCTAAATCGAAATATACATCTCCGCCTTTGTGCCGATTGTCATATACAAAAGGATCCATCAGCCAGATTTCGATATACTGCACGTTGGCTGTTTCGAAATCACTGGTAGTGATACTCCGCATCATTCCTCCCCACCGTTTCTCCGGATTACGCAGTTTACCGTCCCGGTCGACATCGGTCGTAAAGTTGTAGGGACCTTTTTCCGTCGGATAGTAAGCCACCGAGAGGGCAGGAATAATATTCACATCCCCGACAGCCAGATCCTTATCCGGGAACAATTCCGTCTGCCGGATTTCGCGGACAAAATGGTTAGAACGTTGTTCCTTGTCGGCCCGGATATGGGAAGGAGTCGCCGTCGACATGCGGTAAAAAATAGGATCGACAATATACCAGGCCAATTTTGCCCGGTTGTAGCCGTAATCCAGACTATCCGACTTGCCTTCCGGAAACAGATTATCCTGAGGGGTAGAAGCCAGTTTCCATTGTGTTATCCCTTTCATATCCAACGAAATCTTACTTCCTTCGAAGTCGTCCAGGTAAGCGTTTCCACCGGCTCCACGGGCTGTACCCGGCTGAAACCTGGCGAACTCGGTGTCTATCGTCAGGTGGGATTTCGCTTTGGTATGTACAAAAGGTAATTTGTCGATCAGAGTGGTCAGAAAACCAGACTCGGTATTATAAGTAGCGTTCAACCCCCAAATGGTATTCGATAAAGGTTCTTCTCCCAGATTCACTTTATGGGTCAACGGCTTTTCGCTCATATGCATTACCGTTGCTCCGATATTCAGTTTATCGTTGAATTTATAGTCGAGATGTGTCCCGACCAGCGTTTTGGTTTGCATGCCGAACATCGAACGGTTTTCACTTTTAATCGTAATCGGTGTACCGGCTTCCAGCAATGACTGGTTCATAATCTTCAGAGTCCCCATCGTATAATCGACCACATAATCGATATTCTCTGTCAACTCCACCCCACCGGCAAGTACTTTCACCGAGCCCTGAGCAATGTCCTGTCCTCCCAGGGAGATCTCGGAAGAGGATGACGATTTGTAACTTCCTTTCAGATAAAACTTATTCTTCTCGGCATTCTGTTCCGCTTCGCTTTGTGTCTTTTCGTACAAGTCTTTATAAACGTACTGACCAGCGACTCCCGGACGATTGATTTTCTTTTCCAGCCACCCGCCGAATGGTTCCAGTACGGGAAAAACGATCCTCCCTTTATTGGAATAGACCGTTATCCCCTCGATATAATCGAAACGCCCGTCCGGAATCGCGTCCAACTGGGTATTCAGCCGGTCGAGATTCATCACAGACAATAAAATCTTATTATCGATATCTCCGGCCGGCAGATAATTCACCATCGTTCCGGCCTTATCATTCTGGTACAAAATGTCTAACACAAAATCCTCGGCACTCAGATTATAGGAACCGATATTATAGACATTCTTCATCATCAAATCCCAGGTCGGCATTTTAGGGCTCTGTGTCGTACTTCTCAACATCTTCACCACCAAGGTCGAAGGTGCAGCCGGGGCATTGGAGGTCAGTTCACCCACCGTATGGATTTCCCCTCTCACCGTATATTCATAAGCGACCGCCAATACCTCATCCGCATTCAAGGCCGCATTCAGGGAGATATATCCCAGTTTTTCATTCAGGATATATTCGGAAGGATCCAGCAAACGGGCATTTTCCAATTTTTCATAATCCTTGCCGGAATTGAAACCGGTACCGATCTGGGATAAAATACCGGAAACCTGATTGATATCCCGGATTCCTGCATAGCGATCCACCATGGTCTGATACAGCCGATTGCTCTGATTATCGGGATATACCTGCCCGGGAACAGCGGGAAACAAACCGGCATCGAACATCGGATTGGACGGATCCCCGACATTATTTTCAGCCAAACCCGTAAATGCAACGATATTCCGGGCCCGGTCGAAACGGGAACTTTTATTGGTTACCCATACTTCAATTTTAGTGATCACCACCCCACTATTCACTACGGGCAAGTTTTGTAAGGCGGCATCGTACTGATCCCGGAAAAAACGCGACAGGAAAAAGTGTTTATTAGCTTCATACCTCAAAGCAGATACTTCAAAATCCTGTTTTTCAGCTCCTTTCTCCAATTGAATCACTTTAGATTCCCCCTTCTGTTGCGAAAAAATACTCGACATGGACAATTTACCGAACTGCAGGTCCGTCCGGAATCCCCAAAGATTCTGTCCACCCGAAATCAGCGTTCCGGTTAAAGGTAAAGAGACATTTCCCGCCTCCACCTTTTTCACGATATCGTCTTCCTTCCCTTCGTAGTTCAGTTTCAGGATATTGTCATAATCGAAAGTAGCCTCTGTATTGTACGACCAATCGAGATTGACCAAATCACCGATATTACCGCCGATATTGAATTGTATCTTCTCGTCGAAATCCAGCGAAGTCGTTTTGCGCATATCAATAGGCAAAGTCGGATTATCGACTTTATTCGTTTTGACCCCCAAGGTCAGTTCTGCCGATCCCTGTACTTCGATCCGGATTTTGTTGATACCGAAAATCGGACTCAGAATTTTGTCTAAAAATTGTATATCGGAAACCAGACTCTTGAAATCGTACTTATTCCCTTCCTGAATCTGCCTCCGGTTGTATTCGTACAACGACATTTTCGAACGGGCTTTCAGCAGATCCTGCAAGGTTTCCATAAAAGGGCGGTTGTAATAATACTTTCCGCCGATCAGGCTGGCTACGACATAACGCTTGGTCAGCGGATCATAGATAATGGTATCTTTTATATTGGACGGTTGCCTGAGAAACAATGCCGACGATGGAATAGTCTGCCGGATTTCATTGTCCCGGATCTCCCGGATCGGAAATTGCAGGGTATCGGAAACGGTCCCGGCAACCCGCCCGGAAAAAATAGGCTCCTCCGATTCTCCCGCAGGATAACCGAAAACAAAAACCATCTGAGTTATTATCAAAAATAATAACAAGATATACCGCATACACACACACATTGTTTGCAAACCGATTCACACTAATGATTTGCAACCCATTTATTTATAATTGCTTCAGTGCTTGTTTAATCAGCTCCTCGACGCTGGTGACACCTCCACCGGCCACAATTTTATCCAATACTTTATTGGCCTGAGCCTTCACAAACCCAAGCATCACCAAAGCAGCCAAAGCTTCTTCTTTTATGGCCACCGAAGCGCCGAAGTTCATCTCTTCGGCACTACCTGTCACCGCTATTTTATCTTTCAATTCGATAATCACCCGCTGGGCCGTCTTCAGCCCGATTCCCTTCACACTCTTGATTGCATTTACATTCTCTGTCAGGATGGCTCCGGCAATTTCTTTTACCGTCATCGAACTCAACATAACACTAGCCGTATTCGCTCCGATCCCGGAAACCGAAATCAGCTGCCGGAAAACCGTTCTTTCCTCTTTATTGAAAAAGCCGTATAACAAGAGTGCATCTTCCCGGACAATCTGATGAATATATAAGGAAACCTGCTGCAAAGCTACAATCTGAGAATAGGTATTCACCGAAATATTAATATAATACCCCACTCCGCCGCATTCGATCACCGCGTAAGCAGGCGTCGCCTCCACCAGAAGGCCTTTTATATATTCATACATTTTTTAAGTCTTTAATTAAAACCTATGATTTTCCGCACCTCACGAATAGTCTTATCGGCACTGGCACGCGCTTTTTCTGCCCCTTCCCGGGCCACTTTATCCATATATTCCGTATCGGCGGCATAGGCCAGAATTCTCTCCCGGATAGGAGACGTAAAATTCACAATATCCTCGGCTAACTGTTTCTTCAAATCACCATAGCGAATTTCACAGGCATTGTATTTCTCATTGAAATAATCGTAAGTATCTGCAGAAGATACAATCTTCAGCATGGTAAACAGATTAGCGATAGCTTCGGGCTTTTCGCTATTGGGCTGCGTAGGACCACTATCGGTCACCGCTTTCATCACTTTCTTACGGATAGTAGCGGCATCGTCGATCAGATAAATAGCATTTCCTTCGGATTTTCCCATCTTTCCGGATCCATCCAACCCCGGCACTTTAATCGCATCTCCCCCGAAGGAATAGGACTGTGGCTCCGGGAAAAATTCTACCCCATAGATGGTATTGAAACGCCGTGCAAATTTCCGGGCCATCTCCATATTCTGCTCCTGATCCTTTCCTACCGGTACTTTATCAGCCCGGTGAATCAGAATATCGGCAGCCATCAAAGTCGGATAAGTCAACAGTCCGGCATTCACATTCTCCGGTTGTTTCCGGGCTTTTTCCTTGAAAGAAGTCACCCGCTGCAATTCTCCCAAATAAGCGTTCATGTTCAGGTAGAGGTATAGTTCCAGTACTTCTTTTACATCACTCTGTACATAGATCGCTGCCTTTTCGGGATCGATCCCACATGCCAAATACTCGGATAAAATCTTCCGTACATTGGCAGTCACGTCGCCCGGATGGGGATGAGTCGTCAAAGAATGCCAATCGGCAATGAAAAAAAAGCATTTATATTCATCCTGTAAACGCAGAAAATTTTTTACCGCTCCGAAATAGTTCCCTAAATGTAAATTTCCCGTGGGTCTGATCCCGCTAACAACAATCTCCATTTGAATCATTTATTAAAAAATAGACAAAACGAACTTATCTCTCTAAAACCCCTACAATCAACGGATTTTATAAGTTCCATCCTGCAAAGATAAGTTTTTATTCAAAATCGCTGAAACGGTTTTTCATGAAAATTAGAATTTAACAATTATCATACTTCCGAAGCAAAAAAGGAGGTGATTAAAAAAATTAAAAAAAAGTTACTTTTATAAGCTTTTTTTATTACATTTGAAACGCAAAATTGCAACTATTTTATAAAACTAAATTTTTCTACAAACAATGGAAGGATACGAAAGAAAAGAAGGAATGGACAATGATCGGGAAGAGATTTATTCCAAGGCAGTGAGAGCAGGGAAAAGAACCTATTTTTTCGACGTGAAAGCAACTCGTAACAATGATTATTACCTGACAATCACAGAAAGTAAGAAGAGATTTGATAACGACGGGAATCAAAATTTCGAGAAGCATAAAATCTTTCTGTACAAAGAAGATTTTGAAAAGTTTGCTGAAGGTTTAGATGAAGTCGTTGCTTATATCCAAGCCGCCATCGGCGGAGAAGCTCCAAAAGCAGCCTATACCGACCCCCAAAAAGAAGAATTCGACGTCGATTTCGATCAGATTTAAAAAATATCACTTTTTATAAAAACCGCTTGTCGTAACAGGCGGTTTTTTTATTCTCCAATGAGATCGCGGACCACTACCGAAGCGATAAAGCACCCGAAGATAGGCGGCATATAAGAGATGGTCCCTACATTGGACTTCTTATTCCGACTCTCTGCCAGGACGATAGCCTCCGGATCGGTAAATTCCGACGAAAAAACCACCTTCACCCCTTTGTAAACCCCCAGTTTATGCAAGCGTTTACGCAACATACGCGCCAGATTGCAATTATAACTTTTCGAAATGTCCGCCACTGCAATTTTCGAAGGATCCAGTTTTCCCCCCGACCCCATCGAACTGACGACAGGCAAGCCCAATTGCAGACTATGATAAATCAGGAATATCTTCGGCGCCAAGGTATCGATAGCATCCACGATATAGTCGTATCGGGCCATTTTCAATACCTCAATCATCCGGTCATCCCGGATAAAATCGTTAATCACATGCAATTTAATCTCCGGATTGATATTCCGGAACCGCCCGGCCATAATCTCCGCCTTGGCTTTTCCCAGATTACAATCCAAAGCCGGCAATTGCCTGTTCTTGTTGGTCAGTTCCACCACATCCCCATCGATAATCGTCATTTCGCCTATTCCGGCCCGGCACAACTGTTCGGCAGCATATGCTCCCACCCCTCCTAAACCGGCCACCAAAACATGAGCCTGCTGCAATTTCTCCAACCTTTCTTTCCCGAGTAACAATTCCGTACGACTCAACCATTCAGGCATAATATAAAATTTCAAAGTATAACATTACAATTTAAACAACCGATCGAAATTCATCCGGACAATATGCTGCAATTCTTCCACAGCGATCCCCCTCCGACGGGCGACTTGCCCATAGACTTCCCCGATCGTAAAATCCGAATTATCCGTTTCGATCAGCAACCGGTCTGCCGGAATTTCGGGTAATACCCGATACACCTGCGACTCTTCGTTCATGGCATGCCTTCCGGCGGAAATATAAAATCCATGCCGCAATAAATCCATCAGGATCTCCCGTCGGTTATTGAATCCGTGCATAATCCATTTCTGGTGTGACCGATATTTCTTACAGGCAGTAATCAACTCCGGGATTGCCCTCACCCCATGAATAATCAACGGTAACCCATACCGTCCTGCAATTTCCGCCTGCCGTCCGAATAGCTTCAACTGCACTTCCATCGGAGCAGGCGCATTCCGGTCCACCCCCGCTTCCCCGACAGCCACAATCTTCCCCTCTGCTGCCGCCAGTTCTATCTTTTGCAACCTTTCCTCCACCATATCGTCGATATACATGGGATGAATTCCCAAAGAAAAGTAAACCGCCCCCTGCCCGGGCATAATCACATTTCCCAGACAAGGATCGACAATATTCACCCCCTCTCCCGGCCGATGTGTATGTATGTTAATCCAATCTTGTGGCATAAGCATCCTTTTACAACCACAAATATACACCATTCCTCCGGATAATCAATCCCCCGCTTTCCGTCAAGCCACACTCCTCCCACCCCCGAAGGGGCACGTCCTGAGTCTCCCGGGATCCGTCCTAAAGCTGAATCCTTAGGTCAATTCCTCCAAAATTGTCTCCGCATCCGCCAATTCTTCTTCTCCCCTTCCCATCTTCCTCAATTCCTCCAGCATTCTTCGGGCCCGTTCCGCACATTCCTCTTCCTCTACATAATAATAACAATAAGCCAGCAATTTCACACTTTCCGCCGAAACGGCCAGGCGATCCAAATTCCGACCAACCACATCCAGCACCTCCTGCAACATCCCCTCATCCCGCGTCACCTCGTAAGCATCCAGCAACGCCAAAAGCAATGCCGGATCCGAAATATCCAACTTCCGCCGGGCAACAACACACACGCTCTCCAGGGCATTTTTCACCCTCCGGACTTCCTCCATCCGTTCCACCTCCACCCGGCATTCCCCGTACTCCCGGCAAAGCCCGACAATTTCAACTGCTAATTGTTCCATATCCGTTCTTGTTTAACTGCAAATCTCTCTATCACTCCACCATTCCCGTAATTATTCATAAACAAATTATTAGTCAAATCTAATCCACCTTGTTTATAAGTTTACATAAAAATCATCGTAATGGTTTTCTCAATAACCTTTTATACAACATTGTCCGCATTCCATTAGGAATAATCCGGGAAATAAAACGGATACTTACATTCTGTATAAACTGAAAATAACCTATAAAATCCATGTTTAACAGTTTCCGCTGAAACCGGTATTCATCTATTGCATACTTCCAGCCTCCCCGACGCTTAAACATATCCCGAGAGAAACGGAAATACAAAAGGCTTTCCGGTATATTATAAAAGCAGGCTCCGTTCATTAACATCCGTACCCAAAGGTAATAATCCTCAAACAAAGGAAAATGCATATATCCCCCAGCATTCATTACGGCTTCTTTTCTAAACATAGTAACCGGATGGTTTTCCGGACAACGCAACCGGGCATACTTCAATATCTTCCAATGCTTTTCTGGCAATTTCCTTACCGAAATTACATTTCCGATATCCCCTTCAAATTCATCAATCCAGGCACCGACAACATCCATTTCCGGATGAGCACAAAACACCGCTATCTGTTTTTCAAACCGTTCGGGTTTTGCCACGTCATCCGTATCCATACGGGCAACCAAATCGTAAGAACAGTGCTTCAGCCCTTCATTTAAAGCCCGGCCTAACCCCTGATTTTCAGACAAGGGTACGACCCTTATCACCGGATATTTCCGGCAATAATCCTCCGCCACCTCATCCAGCGCATCCGTCAAAGG
>NZ_LARL01000193.1:0-305 GCF_000980295.1 Odoribacter sp. N54.MGS-14
ATGGCAAGGCATCAGAAAATAGCTAAACTCTTTGACGAAGAATTTTGGGGTACGCAATGACGAAGTCAGGAAAAAATACAATCTGATTCGAATTTTCGGAGACATCTTTATATAAATCATCTAACAGCCTCATTACTTTTAGATTATCCTGCGCCAAAATATAGAGCATATTCTTTTGATCTAAAACAATACTGCTACTAACAGGTTGTATCAGTTCATTTTCCCAACCTCCTGACTTCGTCACTCAAAAAATGTTCATTTTATAATTGATTGATAAACAATATTTTGTATCTTTTCATGCCCTT
>NZ_LARL01000194.1:0-303 GCF_000980295.1 Odoribacter sp. N54.MGS-14
AAATACACCGAATGCCTTTTCCGGCGTGATGTCCCATTGGTCAGGAGAGCAGATTTGTTTGAGTTCCTCCATAACCTGCTTCTTATCCCCGGGCTTGACCTTATTCACGATATTCCTTTTCAGATGAACGGTACACAGCTGCAAATCCGCTTGGGGGAAAGTATCGGCCAGCGTGTTTTCAATACCGGATAACCCGTCACATACCAGCAGATCCACGACAGCAACCCCTCTTTCTTTGAGACCTTCAAAAACATCCTTCCAATTGGTCGCGCTTTCCGTGGGAAAGTTTACCACGGTTAAAAC
>NZ_LARL01000195.1:0-300 GCF_000980295.1 Odoribacter sp. N54.MGS-14
GTAGTCCCAGGCAGAGTTGAACTGCCGACCTCTACATTATCAGTGTAGCGCTCTAACCAACTGAGCTATAGGACTGTCAACCGTTATGTGCCTGAAATTTTCATCTCAGCATCATCTTTCTCTCTATATACTGGTCTTTCCAGTTTAAGATCATATATATATACATATTCAACCGTAGTACCAGAGAGCTACATACCTCATCGGACTTAATCTAGAGATTCCAGCTCCAGAAAGGAGGTGTTCCAGCCGCACCTTCCGGTACGGCTACCTTGTTACGACTTAGCCCCAGTCACCAGTTTT
>NZ_LARL01000196.1:0-300 GCF_000980295.1 Odoribacter sp. N54.MGS-14
CGGTTAGACTACCGACTTCGGGTCCCCCCGGCTCTCATGGTGTGACGGGCGGTGTGTACAAGGCCCGGGAACGTATTCACCGCGGCATGCTGATCCGCGATTACTAGCAATTCCGGCTTCACGCAGGCGGGTTGCAGCCTGCGATCCGAACTGAGACTATTTTTGTGAGGTTTGCTCCACCTCGCGGTATCGCTTCTCTCTGTTAATAGCCATTGTAGTACGTGTGTAGCCCAGGTCATAAAGGGCATGATGATTTGACGTCATCCCCACCTTCCTCCGTTTTGTCAACGGCAGTCTCGC
>NZ_LARL01000197.1:0-296 GCF_000980295.1 Odoribacter sp. N54.MGS-14
AAAACTGGTGACTGGGGCTAAGTCGTAACAAGGTAGCCGTACCGGAAGGTGCGGCTGGAACACCTCCTTTCTGGAGCGAAGGATTCCGTACCGAGGTCATACGAGGTATCGATCGCCTTGTGCTGCTGTTGAGATTATGTTTATATATAGATCTTGCAGACCGGGAGGCCGGTCTAAAGAGAGAAAAATGACGCTGGGACGTAAGTCTTGGCAAGGTTGACAGTCCTATAGCTCAGTTGGTTAGAGCGCTACACTGATAATGTAGAGGTCGGCAGTTCAACTCTGCCTGGGACTAC
>NZ_LARL01000198.1:0-290 GCF_000980295.1 Odoribacter sp. N54.MGS-14
CCTCTTTCTTTGAGACCTTCAAAAACATCCTTCCAATTGGTCGCGCTTTCCGTGGGAAAGTTTACCACGGTTAAAACTTCCCTTGTGCGGTCTTCTTTCACTCCCAAAACCGTGTAATAGGCTTCATTGCTCACGGACTCGTCCCGCCGGGTGAGGACATACGTGGCATCGATATAAAGAATGGGGTAACGCTTCTCAAGTTTACGCCCCAGCCACGCGTTTACATCTTCACGGGCCGTGTTCAAGAGGCGACTTACCTGACTTTTACTGTAATGCTTCCCGTAAAACTG
>NZ_LARL01000139.1:0-1866 GCF_000980295.1 Odoribacter sp. N54.MGS-14
ACAACGTAGCGAGCGTGAATCGGAATCGACGCGAGTCGAGATTCGATGAACACATGACCCTGCCAGAGAAGATTTCTGAAAGATTATTTTAGTATGAAGAGTTTGATCCTGGCTCAGGATGAACGCTAGCGACAGGCTTAACACATGCAAGTCGAGGGGCAGCGGGGAGTAGCAATACTTCGCCGGCGACCGGCGCACGGGTGAGTAACACGTGTGCAACCAACCCCGTACCGGGAGATAACCCGCGGAAACGTGGACTAACATCCCATGATACTCGAGGGCCGCATGGCTCTCGATTTAAAATTCCGGTGGTACGGGACGGGCACGCGCGACATTAGGTAGTTGGCGGGGTAACGGCCCACCAAGCCGACGATGTCTAGGGGTTCTGAGAGGAAGGTCCCCCACACTGGAACTGAGACACGGTCCAGACTCCTACGGGAGGCAGCAGTGAGGAATATTGGTCAATGGGCGAGAGCCTGAACCAGCCAAGTCGCGTGAGGGAAGAATGGTCTATGGCCTGTAAACCTCTTTTGTCAGGGAAGAATAAGGATGACGAGTCATTCGATGCCAGTACTTGACGAATAAGCATCGGCTAACTCCGTGCCAGCAGCCGCGGTAATACGGAGGATGCGAGCGTTATCCGGATTTATTGGGTTTAAAGGGCGCGTAGGCGGGACGTCAAGTCAGCGGTAAAAGACTGCAGCTAAACTGTAGCACGCCGTTGAAACTGGCGCCCTGGAGACGAGACGAGGGAGGCGGAACAAGTGAAGTAGCGGTGAAATGCATAGATATCACTTGGAACCCCGATAGCGAAGGCAGCTTCCCAGGCTCGTTCTGACGCTGATGCGCGAGAGCGTGGGTAGCGAACAGGATTAGATACCCTGGTAGTCCACGCCGTAAACGATGCTCACTGGATCTTGGCGATACACTGCCAGGGTTCAAGCGAAAGTATTAAGTGAGCCACCTGGGGAGTACGTCGGCAACGATGAAACTCAAAGGAATTGACGGGGGCCCGCACAAGCGGAGGAACATGTGGTTTAATTCGATGATACGCGAGGAACCTTACCCGGGTTTAAATGTAGATTGCATGAGGTGGAAACACTTCTTCCCTTCGGGGCTATTTACAAGGTGCTGCATGGTTGTCGTCAGCTCGTGCCGTGAGGTGTCGGGTTAAGTCCCATAACGAGCGCAACCCCTATCGCCAGTTGCCATCGGTTGAAGCCGGGCACTCTGTCGAGACTGCCACCGTAAGGTGCGAGGAAGGCGGGGATGACGTCAAATCAGCACGGCCCTTACACCCGGGGCGACACACGTGTTACAATGGCCGGTACAGAGGGCAGCCACGGGGTGACCCGGAGCGAATCTCTAAAGCCGGTCGTAGTTCGGACTGGAGTCTGCAACCCGACTCCACGAAGTTGGATTCGCTAGTAATCGCGCATCAGCCATGGCGCGGTGAATACGTTCCCGGGCCTTGTACACACCGCCCGTCAAGCCATGGAAGCCGGGAGTACCTGAAGCATGCAACCGCAAGGAGCGTACGAAGGTAATACCGGTAACTGGGGCTAAGTCGTAACAAGGTAGCCGTACCGGAAGGTGCGGCTGGAACACCTCCTTTCTGGAGCGGGGGCTCATGTGGCTCGCTACCGCCAGTTCATCATCAACGGGATTCCCTCGAGGGATCTTTAGAGACGAGGCTCGTTGCCTTGGTCCCGGCGTTAAATTTTAGGTTTAAAAGTTTTAGATTCTAGATTTCGATTTAAAATTTGAAATGGCTAAATTTAAAATTGTGAAGTTCTTTGACATGCTGGAACGTTAATGGATCAAATGATCCACGAAGTAAAAATGTAGTAGAATAACACAGAGCCG